>DATJQF010000205.1:0-12830 GCA_035505995.1 Bacteroidales bacterium | reverse complement strand
GAATACTTGTTGTTGCTGGACCACCCGGCAAGCAGCACCCCGACCACGCCCAGCGACGAGACCGCAATCACGTACAGGATCCCGATGTCGAAATCGATGGCATGCAGGCCCTTGGCAAACGGGATGGCGGCAATGGCCATGAAGGAGGCGATGATCACGATGAAGGGCGCCAGGTTGAACAGCAGCTTATCGGAATTCTTAATGACGATCAGCTCTTTCATCAGCAGCTTGATGAAATCGGCGATGGTCTGGAAAATTCCGTAAGGCCCTACCCGGTTCGGGCCTACCCGGTTCTGCATGAAAGCGCAGACCTTTCTTTCGGCGTACACCAGGAACAGCCCTACCAGCGCGTAAAAGAGCAGGAATGCCAGTCCGATGACGGTCATCTCGATCACCACCACCCAGACGTGGGGAAGGGCGTTGGTCAGCGCGGTATCGATCGACTGCGTGAAAGAGGTAAAGTCATATATGCTGAAAGCCATATCCGGTAGGTATTATCTGTCAATATCTGGTATAACAAAATCGAGTGATCCGCCGATGGCCACGAGGTCGGCGATCTTCATTTCCCGGCTGATGTGGTCGAGTACGCCCAGGTTGCAGAAATTGGGGGAACGGAATTTCATCCGGTACGGGGTCTTGTTCCCGTCGCTGATGCAATACACCCCGAACTCTCCCCGGGCCGCTTCCACCCGCTGGTAATATTCCCCGGCAGGCAGCTTCAGGACCGCTTTCATCTTGGCCGAGTAATCGCCGGCCGGGATATTGTCGATCAACTGTTCAATGATATGCATGGATTCCCTCATTTCCTCCATCCTGACATTATACCTTGCCAGGGTATCTCCTTCGGATTTCAGGATCTCCTTGAATTCAACTTTATCGTACAGGGCATAGGGATATTTCTTCCGCACATCGCACGAGAACCCGGAGCCTCTGCCGGAAGGACCGGTCACGCCGAAGCTGATCGCTTCCTCCTTGGTCATCACCCCGACTCCCCTTGCACGTTCCTGCATGATCACGTTGCCGGAAAGGATGCGGTCATAATCCTTGATCTTTTTGCGGAAATACTTGATGAACTCCTTCACCCTTTTCTGGAAATTGGGGTGGATGTCCCACATCACTCCGCCGGGTGTGTAATAGCTGTGCAGCAGGCGGGAGCCGCAGGATTCTTCCCAGATATCCAGGATCTTTTCCCGGTCGCGGAGCCCGTAGAAGAAGCAGGTCAGTCCGCCGAGATCCATGCCGAAGCTGGCCCACCAGAGCTGGTGCGACTGGATCCTCGTCAGCTCGTCGATGATCGTCCGGATATATTTTACCCTTTCCGGGACCTCGATCTGGAGGGCATTCTCCACCAGCAGGCAGACTGCGTGATTGTTGATGTGTGCAGAGAGGTAGTCGAGCCGGTCGGTCAGGTGGATGATCTGGGGGTAGGTATCCTTCTCGCACATCTTCTCGATCCCCCGGTGGATATAGCCGCAATGAGGCTTGAGCTTTTTAACGATCTCTCCCTGCAGGGTGACATGAAGGCGGAGTACCCCGTGCGTGGAAGGGTGCTGAGGACCCATATTGATATTATACTCCTCTTCGTCGACCTGCGGGACCGGAGTATGGATGACTTCTTTCATACTTACAATTCAACGATGTTAACTTCATCTTTGTAATCCTTCCGGAGCGGATATCCGGGCCAGTCTTCCTCCAGGAAGATCCTCCTCAGGTCGGGATGATGATTAAACCGGACCCCGAGCAGGTCATACACTTCCCGCTCGTGGAATTCGGCGGTTTTCCAGATATCGCAGACCGTATCGAACGCGGGATTCAGGCGGTCCTCCGTCTGAACCTTCAGCACCAGAGAATGTCCGTGATGTGTCGAGGTCAGATGGTAAACCACTTCCAACTGCTTTCCCCGGTCGACGCCGGTCAGGCAGAACAGATAGTCGAAGGCCAGGTCTTCCTCCCGGAAGAGCTTTTCCGCCAGTTCATGAAGCTTTGCGGACGGAATGACGAAAACCGGGAACTGCTTGTTTTCTTCCAATCCGGCTTCGGGGACAAGGTTCTGAACTCGTTCCTTTAATTTTTCAGGGTCCATCGTGTGTTACTGCTGATTTTCTTTATGGGATTTGCTCATCTCGACTATCGACTGGAGCTTGATCTTCCGCTGGAGCTGCATGACCCCGTACAGAAGGGCCTCGGGACGCGGAGGGCAGCCCGGCACATAGACATCCACCGGGATCACCTGGTCGGCTCCGCGGATGACATGATAGGAATTATAATAAAAGGGTCCGCCGGAAACGGCGCAGGCCCCCATGGCAATTACATACTTGGGCTCTGACATCTGGTCATAGAGCCTTTTCAGCACCGGCGCCATCTTGTTCACGATCGTCCCGGCCACCACGATCACATCGGCCTGCCGGGGACTGGCCCGGTACACTTCGATGCCGAACCGTGAAAAATCGTAGCGGGGAGCTCCCGTTGCCATCATTTCGATGCCGCAGCACGCGGTGGCGAAGGTAAGCGGCCAGATTGAATTGGATCGTCCCCAGTCGATGATATCGTCGATGGTGGTAAGCAGAATGCCCTGTCCGGTCTTCTTGAAGGTTTCCAGGGTGGCATTGTCCCGGAAATCTTCCGTTTTCATGCTCTTGATCTTTACTCCCATTTCAGTGCTCCTTTCTTCCAGGCGTACAGCAATCCGATCCCGAGAACGAAAAAGAAGATCACGATCTCCACGAACCCGATCATCCCGACTTCCTTCATCACTTTGGCCCAGGGGAAGATAAAGACCGTCTCCACATCGAACACCAGGAAAATGATGGCGAACAGGTAATACCCGACGTTGAACTGGAGCCAGGTCAACCCCTCGGTCGGGATCCCGCATTCATAGGTTTCCGCTTTCTGCGGATTGGTGGAAGTGGGGGGAATGTAACTCGAGAACAGGAGCGCTATCCCGACCAGAAAGGCTCCCACCACGAAGAACAATATCAGACTTTCGGCACTCATGTGTTAACTAATTAACAATTTGGCTTGCAAAGGTAAAAATTTTAACAAACCAACCTCCTTTTGATATGAATTTATTTAAATATCAGCATCTTTCGCATAAACCTCAATAAACGGATTGAGATATCTCAATGAATTATTTCGGGTCCGGATTTGCGGCATGACCGACAGGGACAATTTGTACCTTTATCCCGTGATCTTTCTTGAAAATACCCTCATATCCGACGAGCTTAAAACCGTTTGTTTCTGCTGCGACCTGGATCAATGCAAAGGAGCCTGTTGCGTGGAAGGGGATGCAGGCGCCCCCCTGGAGGAGGCCGAGGTCTCTTTGCTGGAGGATCATTTACCGGAGATCCGTCCCTATATGACCCCTGCGGGGATCGAAGAGGTGGAGCGATGCGGGGTGTTCGACTATGATGCGGCGGCCAACCTGGTCACCCCGCTGGCAAAGGGCCGGGAATGCGCTTTTGCATTCACGGAGAACGGAGTGGCCCGCTGTGCGATAGAAAAAGCATTTGAAGAAGGGAAGATCACGTTCCGGAAACCCCTCTCCTGCCACCTGTACCCGGTGAGGATCTCGCGACTGAAGGAGCATGAAGCCGTAAATTACCACCGGTGGAATATCTGCCGGAAAGCAGTGGAGAAAGGGGAAAAAGAGAAGATCCCCCTTTACCGGTTCCTGGAAGCTTCGCTGATCCGCAAATTCGGCAGCGACTGGTACCGGGAGCTATTGATAAAATTCGATTAGGCGGGTTCTGCCATTCGGGCAGCGGCCATTTCCCCCAGTTCCTTGTCGATCATGAACAGGCCGCCTTCATGCGCCCCGGCCAGCTTGATTTTGTCGAGGATGGTCTGTGCGGTGCTTTCCTCTTCGATCTGCTCGTTGATAAACCATTGCATAAATTGAGCGGTGGTATAGTCCTTCTCCGCCTGGCAGACACCGTAAACATCATTGATGGAGCCGCTTATGAACAGTTCATGTTTCAGCACCTGCTGGAAGACATCGAGCAGCGATTTGAAGTGATTCGGCAGGGGTTCCATGCTGCCGTACAGAGTCATTCCGCCCCGGTCATCCAGGAAATGCACCAGCTTGAGCATATGCAGCCGTTCCTCATCGGCCTGCTTATACAGCCAGGCAGCGGCGCCTTTATACCCGCTTCGTTCGGCCCAGGAGGCCATTGACAGATATAACCGGGAGGAATGTTCCTCCTTCAGGATCTGACTATTCAGCGCTTTTTCAACTTTTTTCGTCACCATTGTCGTACATTTTTATACACAAAAATACATAAAACAAAGGCCATGTAGCAAACTAATCCGGAAAAGAACTGGCAACCATTGGTCATTGGTCATCCGAAATCCGTAATCCGTAATCCCTAATCCGTAATTGATTATCAGCCTTTCAGCGCTTCCGCGCCGGCCACGATCTCCAGGAGCTCCTTCGTGATGGCATTCTGGCGCGCTTTGTTGTAGCTGATCCGGAGATCTTTCAGCAATTCGTTGGCGTTCTCGGTCG
Source organism: Bacteroidales bacterium (assembly GCA_035505995.1). GTDB lineage: Bacteria > Bacteroidota > Bacteroidia > Bacteroidales > FEN-979 > DATJQF01. The sequence continues at coordinate 8,326 of DATJQF010000205.1, read as the reverse complement.
CATTCTGCATCGCCGTCATGCGGGCTCCCTGCTCCGACGCAAAGGAATCCAGGACGGCTTTGTAAAGCTGAATCCTCAGGGTTTTCGGGATCAGGGCTTTAAGGATGGTCTCTTTGTCCGGTTCGAAGATATAATCGGCCTGTACCGCGGTAGCGCCGGTCGACTTTGATCCGGCCGGTTTCTGAGTGATGATCGGGAGGAATTGTTCCGTTACCAGGTTCTGTACGGCCGCATTTTTGAACTGGTTATAGATGATCTGGATGCGGTCGAACTGTTTCTCGGTGAATGCTTTCATCAGCTTTTCCGCCACCGGGCTCACCTTATCGAAGGCAATGCCGTCCAGCAGGTCGTCCCGGATCTCTTCTATCCGGTATCCCCGTTTCCGGAAGAAATCAGAGGCCTTCCGGCCGATCACCAGCAGGGAACCGTTGCCGTTGCGGAAAGAATTTTCATAGGTCGTGTTCATCAATTGCAGGGCGGCTTTGATGATGTTGGAGTTGAAGGCACCGCACAGTCCCCGGTTGGAAGCGATCACGACCAGGAGGATCTTCACCGGCTCGCGCTCCCGGGTATAGGCGTTTTCCCCGGAATCTTCGATGCTGCCGCTCAGGTTGTCCAGGATCTCCCGCAGCTTGGCGGCGTAGGGACGGAGCTTCAGGATGCCCGACTGGGCCTTTCTCAGCTTGGAGGCCGCCACCATTTTCATGGCATTGGTGATCTGCTGGGTCGATTTGACCGAGGCGATGCGGATCCTGACTTCCTTTAATCCTGGCATGTTCCCGCGTTACTTGGTAACTTCAAACTTTTTAGAGAATTCCCCTGCCACTTTTTCCATCACGGCGATATCTTCATCCAGCAGCTTGCCCTCCCTCAGGTTGATCAGCACCGACTGGTGGTTTGTTTCCATTTCATCCAGGTATTGTGTCTCGAAGTTCAGCACTTTGTCGACCGGGATGTTTCTCAGCAGGTTCCGGGTCCCGCAAAAGATGATGGCGATCTGCTTTTCCACCGGCATGGGGGAATACTGAGGCTGCTTGAGGATCTCCACGTTCCGGGCTCCTTTTTCAAGGACCGTCCTGGTGGAGGCATCCAGGTCGGATCCGAATTTGGCGAATGCTTCCAGCTCCCGGTACTCCGCCTGGGCCAGCTTCAGGGTTCCGGCCACTTTTTTCATGGATTTGATCTGGGCATTCCCCCCCACGCGTGAAACGGAGATCCCGACATTGATCGCCGGCCGGATCCCGGCATTGAAAAGACCCGTTTCCAGGAAGATCTGTCCGTCGGTGATCGAGATCACATTGGTGGGGATGTAAGCGGCCACGTCTCCCGCCTGCGTTTCGATAATGGGCAGGGCGGTCAGGGATCCGCCGCCTTTCACCAGGGGCCGGATCGACTGGGGCAGATCGTTCATCTGTTTTGCGATCTCGTCGGAAGAAATAATTCTGGCCGCGCGTTCCAGCAGACGGGAATGCAGGTAGAATACGTCGCCCGGGTAAGCTTCCCGTCCGGGAGGTCTTCTGAGCAGCAGGGAAACTTCGCGATAGGCAACGGCCTGCTTGGAGAGATCATCGTAGATGCAGAGTGCCGATCGGCCGGTATCCCTGAAATATTCCCCGATGGCTGCCCCTGCGAACGGAGCATAGAACTGCATGGCCGCAGGATCGGAGGCCGTGGCGGAGATCACGATCGTATAAGCCATCGCCCCTTTTTCTTCCAGGATCTTGACGATGTTGGCAACGGTGGATCCTTTCTGCCCGATGGCGACATAGATGCAGATCACCGGTTCTCCTTTGTCGTACCAGGTTTTCTGGTTGATGATCGTGTCGATGGCGATGGCGGTCTTGCCGGTCTGCCGGTCGCCGATGATCAGCTCCCGCTGTCCCCTTCCGATCGGGATCATGGCATCGATCGGCTTCAGCCCGGTTTGCAGCGGCTGGTTGACCGGTTGCCGGAAAATTACGCCCGGCGCTTTCCTTTCCAGCGGCATCTCATACCGTTCGCCGGGGATCCTTCCTTTTCCGTCGAGCGGTTCCCCCAGGGTGTTGATGACCCTTCCGAGCATCCCCTCGCCGGCCTGGATCGAAGCGATCCGCCCGGTCCGTTTCACAATGTCGCCTTCCTTGATATCATTGGATTCGCCGAGCAGCACGGCGCCGATATTGTCTTCCTCCAGGTTCAGCACGATCGCGATCACGCCGTTCTTTTCAAATTCGAGCAGTTCGCCCGATTCCGCGTTTGTCAATCCGTAGATGCGGGCAATGCCGTCGCCCACCTGCAGGACCGTGCCGATCTCTTCCAGCTCTTTGATGGAATGATACCCTGACAGCTCATTGCGCAGGATCGCCGTTACTTCAGCGGGTTTGATGTCAGCCATATTCAGATTCCTTTTTTATACAAATTAATGCGGGCCACGGCCCGGTTCAGCCTGCTCAGCTGCTTGCGGATACTGGCGTCGTACTGGTTATCCTTCCAGTTAAGGACAAATCCCCCGATCAGGTCGGGTTCGATTTTCTCTTCCAGCACGATCTCCGCATCCGTGAATTTTTTCATCACCCCGGAAACCTCCCGGCGGATCTCTTCCGTTACAGCCACCGGGCTTCTCAGGAGCACCCTGACGATATGATGATATTCATTATATAATTCCAGGTATTCAAAGGTGATATCCGGGATATGGGCCTCCCTTCTTTTCCTCACCAGCAGCAATATAAATGACAGGGTAAGCGGATGGACTGTTTTCCCCAGTATTTCTTTCAGGATCTTCTCTTTTTTTCCGGGGTTGATCACCGGGGCATGCAGGAAGATCCTCAGCTCCCGGCTTTCACGGATCAGGCTTGCCACGCCCTGCATATCCGCTGAGACCCTTTCCTCCAGGTCCTGCTCGAGCGCCAGCTTGAAGAAAGCTTTCGCGTACCGTTCCGCCAGTAAGGATCCTATCACCGTTCCGATCAGTTGAATTTGACGTCCTTCAGCAATTCCTTGATGTAAGCTTCCTGCTTCCCTTCATCCGAAAGCTCCCTTTTCAGTATTTTCTCCGCCACTTCGAGGGATAAATAGGCCAGCTGGTTTTTCAACTCGGTCATCGCACTCATTTTCTCATTTTGAATATTCTCCCGGGCCACCGCCAGTATCCGGTTGACTTCTTCATTGGCTTTTACCTTCGCTTCTTCAATGATCTTATCCTTGATCTTCCGGGCTTCATTCAGGATGGTATCTCTTTCGTTCTTGGCTTCCTGCAGCAGCTTTTCATTCGAGAATTTCAGCTTTTCCATTTCTTTTCTCGCTTTTTCCGCTTCGTTGAGGGAATGATGGATGGTGACTTCCCTTTCCTTAAGCGCTTTCAGGATCGGTTTCCAGGCATACTTTCCCAGCACATACAGGATCGCCAGGAAGGCAAGGGTCATCCAGAAGATAAGGCCTATTCCGGGGCTGATAAGTTCCATGGTTGTTAGTTTTTAATTTTTAACCTCGCCCTTCTCCCCCTCTCCTCACGGAAAGGGGGAGCAGAGCCTGCTTTCCGTCATGACCAATCGTCACGCCGGCAAGCGTTCCCGCCGATCAGATGAACAGGATCAGCAGGCAGACAACGATAGCAAAGAATGCAACTCCTTCCACCAGAGCCGCGGCGATGATCATGTTTGAACGGATATCGCCCAGGGCTTCCGGCTGGCGTGCAATCGATTCAAGCGCTCCTTTCCCGATCTGCCCGATGCCGATGCCGGCACCCACCGTTGCAATGCCGGCTCCGAATCCGGCTCCCATCTTGGCAATCGGCGTGAAGTCGCTTGCTACCTGCAGTAAGATTTGTAATAGATGCATAGTGGTTATTATTTAAGGTTAGTAAAAGTCATGGGTCATTTGCAATTCGTGATCCGTAATTTGTTAAGTGGTGTTCCGGTTCCGCCGTGGCCAGTCCGAAATACAAAGCCGATAATAAGGTAAACACATAAGCCTGGATGAATGCCACCAGCAGCTCCAGGAGATCCATGAAGATCATGAAGATGATCGACACGATCGATACGCCGTATCCCAGTCCGGCCGCCATCTGTCCAAATATGAAAATGATGCTCACAAATCCCAGGATGATGATGTGCCCGGCGGTCATGTTCGCAAAGAGTCGGATCATCAGCACAAAAGGCTTGGTGATGATCCCGATGAATTCCACCACGGGCATCAGGGGGACCGGGATCTTGAGCCACCAGGGAACTCCCGGGGTATTCACAATATCGATCCAGTAATGACGGTTCCCGCTGATCGTGGTGATGACCAGCGTGCAGGCGGCCATGACGCCGGTAACGGCAATATTGCCGGTGACATTGGCCCCGCCCGGGAATATGGGGACGATCCCCAGCATGTTGTTGAGCAGGATAAAAAAGAATATGGTAAGCAGGTAGGGCAGGAATTTTTCATATCTCTCCTCCCCGATGGAGCTTTTGGCGACATCGTCGCGGATGAAGAGGATCAGCGGTTCCATCAGGTTCTGGATGCCGCGGGGAGCTTTCCCCGGGTTCCGGGTATATTTCCCGGCCACGGTAACAAACACCCAGATGAGGATCAGCGAGCTGATCAGGATGGCCAGCACCGTCTTCGTGATGGAAAAGTCGTACACCCGCGGACCCGGTTTCCCGGTCAGTCCCTGCTGCACCGTCACGATCCGGTTCTTGTTCGGCCCCGTTTCCGGGAGCATGAATCCCTGATAGGTATGGTACTCGTTATGGAACCGGGACGACCAGAAAGCGTAAAACTTCCCCTGGCAAAACAGCAGTACCGGCAGGGGAACGGTGATATCATGACGGCCCAGCGTGGCAATGTGCCACTCATGGTTATCCACCACATGCTCCATGATCATATCGCCCGGGTTGAATTTCTCTGCCGGGGCGGGCCGGTTCAGGTCTGTTTTGGTGAGGGAGTCCGCCGGCCGGATCACGGAACCGTTCTGGTTCCCGGCAAAAGACGGGGAAAAGCAAGTGAACAGCAACAGGGTCATCCCCAGGATGATAATAAAGATAGATGGCAGCCCCTGTTTCTGTCTCATATAAAATTATCCTGCCGCAAATATAATTAATTGTGCACTGTGGTATCGGGCGTATTCACCCATAGGATCACGTCGGAATCGATCCCGTTCATCACCCGGGCCGCCCCATAATCCACCCAATGCTTGGCACGGTACCAATAGATGCCGGGATCTTTCTGATGGAACCGGAAAAAGCCGTTGGCGTCCGTCCAGTTCGAATCCAGGTAAACCTTGTTTTCCAGGTTCTGCAGGCTGCTGGCAAGGACTATCAGTTCATAAGAAACCGGGGAACCATCGTTGCCTTTTACCACCGTGATGCCTAACGTTCCTTTATCCGCTTTGGGCGTGCTGCAGGAAGTGCATAACAGAATTCCTGCCAGGAACAGAACCGGAATGGCAAATGCTATCTTGCGAAACATATATAAAACTCCATTTAACGTAAAGAACGGGCAAAGATAAGGGAAATTATCGCCCTTTTGTAACCGGGAACCTGAAAACTCGTCTTATAGGCCGGTTCCCGAAAACCATTATTTTTAAGGGATCCGCTGTAATAAGCTAAAATTCTATAATTTTGAGGCCTTCCGGAAGATTCCGGGCGGCTGTTGTTATTAAAACCATCAACAAAATCCGAATTTTATGATTTCCTTGATCCGAAATTATTCCCGGAGCCTGATCCTGTCAGGGCTTTGCTTGCTTTCAGCTGCCGCTTCTTCTCAAAAAGTGTGGACCCTGGAAGACTGCATCAATTATGCACTGGATAACAACATCGACATCAAAAAGCAGATCCTTACGGTGGAGCTTAACAAAAAGCAGCTGCTGCAGAGCGGCCTGAATATGCTCCCCAACCTGAATGCCAATGCCACTAACGTCTGGAACTGGGGACAGACCATCGACCAGTATACCAACACGTTCGCTACGACCACCGTGCGGTCCAACAATTTCTATCTCCAGTCGGAAATGTCCCTTTTCAACGGGCTTACCAAATTCAACACGGTCAAGCAGAACCAGATCAACCTGCTGGCCAGCCAGTACGACCTGGACGTGATCAAGAATAATATCTCCCTTTCGGTCGCCGGGTATTTTCTCGACATCCTGTTCAATACCGAATTGCTCAATATCGCAAAAGAGCAGCTCAATGTTACCCAGGACCAGGTGAAAAGGATCCAGAAGATGGTGGATGCGGGTTCCTCCGCCAGGGGAGACCTGCTGAACATCCAGGCACAGGAAGCCTCGGAGGAAACCAATGAAATAACGGCCGAAAACACGCTGGCCATCTCGAAGATCTCGCTGCAGCAGCTCATCGACCTCCCGGTGACCAGGGATTTCGTGGTTGAAAAGCCCGAGCTGAAACCCGTGGAAGCGCCCAAGGAGATCATGACCTCCGAGCAGATCTTTAACGCGGCCCTCGAAGTGCGTCCGGAGATCAAAAGCGCCGACCTGATGGTCCAGAGCGCCCAGAAAAGCCTGGCCATTGCAAGAGGTGCGATCACGCCCACCCTCTCGATCGGAGGCTCCTGGGGAACGGGGTATTCGGGAGCTGCCAAAGAGGTGGACCCGAACGTTCCAGCGACCACGCTCTATGAACCTATCGGGATCGTCAAAAATACCTTCGACACGGTATATGGATTTTATAACCAGTACTCCTACCGGGTGAAGTCATTCAAGGATCAATGGAACACGAACGATAACAAATCTTTCGGATTTTATCTCTATATCCCGATATTCAACGGATGGCAGGGACGCACCGCCATCAGCAGGGCAAAGATCCTCAAGGACCAGGCCGAGCTGAACCTGGAAGCGCAAAAGCGCGACCTGCGCAAGAATATCGAGCAGGCTTATGCCGACGCCGTTGCCGCCCTGAAGAAATACAATTCCTCCGTGCAGAAGGTGGACGCCCAGGAGGAATCGTTCAAGTACTCGGAACAGAAATTCAACGTCGGGCTGCTCACCGCTTATGATTATAATAATGCCAAGAAAGACCTGACGGCGGCCCAATCCGACCTGCTTCAGGCAAAGTATGATTTCATCTTCAAAACGACGATCCTCGATTTCTATATGGGAAAACCCATCAGTATCAATAAATAAATCGCATCATTTTCATGGCCGCTAAAAAATCAAAAAAGAAGATCCTGATCATATCCGGTATCGCTGTCATTGTCATACTCGTTATCATCGCCCTGACCGTCAAGTCAAAAGGGTCAGAAGGGGTCAAGGTGTCGACTGAAAAAGTGGTAAAAAGGACCATTGTCCAGACCGTTTCCGCAAACGGCAAGATCCAGCCGGAAAAGGATATCAAGATCAGCCCGTATATTTCAGGAGAAGTTGTGGAATTGAATGTCAGGGAGGGGGATCAGGTGAAGGCCGGTGACCTGCTGGCCAAGATCGATCCGGAAATTTATGTATCCGCGTACGACCAGAGTGTCGCATCCCTGAATACGCAAAAGGCCAACGAAGCCAATGCCCGCGCCCGGCTGTCGCAGATGAAGGCCCAGTATGAAAATGCCCGGCTGAATTTCGACCGGCAGAAAAAGCTCTTTGATCAGAACGTGATCTCCCAGGCGGACTTCGACCAGTCCAAGTCGGCCTACGATGTGGCCAAGGCGCAGGTGGATGCGGCCCAGGAGGATATCAATGCCGCCCAGTACATGGTGTCCAGCTCGGATGCCGCGCTGAAAAGGGCGAAGGAAGACCTGACCCGCACGGCGATCTTCGCCCCGAATGACGGGACGGTCTCCAAGCTGAGCGTGGAAAAAGGCGAGCGCGTCACAGGCGCTTCCCAGTTCTCCAGCGGTACCGAGATCATGACGATCGCCAACCTGAACGAGATGCAGGTGCTGGTGGAAGTGAACGAGAATGATATTGTCCGGGTTCATATGGGCGACACGGCGCTGATCGAGGTGGATGCCTATCTGAACCGCAAGTTCAAAGGCGTGGTGACGGAGATCGCCACCTCGGCCAACACCACCGGCACCAGCGTGGACCAGGTGACCAACTTCAATGTGAAGATCCACCTGTTGAAGGAATCCTATAAGGACCTCATGAAGCCGGATGATCCCTCTTATTCCCCGTTCCGGCCGGGAATGTCGGCCACGGTGGATATCCAGACCCAGACGGAGAGGGATGTGCTTTCGGCGGAGATCCAGGCGGTGACCACGCGTACCAACAAGGATACGCTGAACAAGATCAATTCCAAGAACAAGAAGCAGGTAGGGGAAGGAGATGACCAGGTGGAGATCGTGGGCACGCAGAAGAAATCCGAAGAAGTGCAGGAATGCGTGTTCATCCTATCGGATGGCAAGGCGAAGAAGGTTAATG
>DATJQF010000204.1:0-5121 GCA_035505995.1 Bacteroidales bacterium | reverse complement strand
CGTACATATGAAGGATCTGCGGGCATCCGCCCTGGAACCCTCCTCCCCTTCTCAGGAGAGATATGGCATGGGGTCGGAAGGAACTCTTTCCGGTTACCGGTATCAGGACGGCCTGGGCTATTACCAATCCACCACCGACCTGGCAACGAATTTCTTTTTTGACTGGCTGCCTAAAGGGACGTATGTCTTCGAATATCCTTTAGTGGTCAATGCATCCGGGGAATATTCGAACGGGATCACCACCGTGCAATGCATGTATGCTCCGGAATTTTCCGCACATTCTGAAGGGATCCGGATTACAGTTCCTTAATTCCGGGTAGGAAAAGTTAAGTTCTTGCCTTGCCATTATTGTTTCGTATTTTTGACCTGTCACCATAAAAAAGAGGTAGTTATGACTTTGATCCTTAATAAATCGGATGTCGCTTCGGTCCTGAACATGAAGGACTGCATGGAAGCAGTGGAAAAAGCTTTTGCCGAATTGTCGGAAGGCACTGCGGTGCTTCCGTTACGGACTGCGATCTCCCCGCCCGACGGACTTTCCCTTTATATGCCGGCTTACCTTAAAAAAATGGAAGCATTGGCCTGCAAGGTGGTGACCGTTTACAAGAACAATCCGGCGAAGCATAATCTTCCCACCACGATCGGGAAGGTGCTGCTCCAGGATCCCCTGACGGGAGATGTGGTCTGCATCATGAACGGCGGGTACCTCACCGCCGTGAGGACCGGTGCGGCAAGCGGGGTAGCTACCCGGTACCTGGCCCGAAAAGCAAATGGACAGGTAGCCGGGATCTTTGGCGCCGGGGTTCAGGCCAGGATGCAGCTCTGGGCCGTGAAAGAGGCCCGGGACCTCTCGAAAGCGTTGGTGTATGACCTTTCTGAAGAAGCCGTTAAAGCCTTTATTTCCGAAATGGGAAAAAAGCTGGACCTGGAGATCGTTCCTGCGAAAAGTCCGGACCAGGTCCTGGAAGCAGATATCCTATGTACGGCGACTTCATCTCCAACCCCGTTATTCGACGGGAATCAAGTGAAGGAAGGCACTCATATCAATGGTATCGGGAGCCACACGCCGAATGCAAGGGAGCTCGATACGGCGGTAGTCAGACGGTCCCTGTTTATCGGCGATTCCAAAGAAGCCTGCTTCAAGGAGGCCGGCGACATTATGATCCCTGTCAAAGCCGGGGAGATCCCCGAATCGCATTTTTATGCTGAGCTTGGAGCGATCATCACCGGGGCCAAAAAAGGCCGGAACAACGACCGCGAGATCACCTTATTCAAATCGAACGGACTGGCCATCCAGGATGCGGCGGCTGCGAAGTTGGTTTATCAGAAGGCACTGGCGGCCGGGATCGGACAGAAGATCGAGATCTAAGGGAATTCGTAATTTCGCTGCGGATCGAATATCGTACGACTATGCTGCGCACACATACCTGCGGGGAACTTAACCGGGAGCACATCGGCAAGAAGGTCATTCTTTGCGGATGGGTACAGCGTTCGAGGGATATGGGGGGCCTCACCTTCATCGACCTACGGGACCGGTATGGCATCACTCAACTGGTATTCAATATGGAAGTCCAGCCCGTACTTTGCGGGGAAGCCCGCAAGCTGGGACGGGAATTTGTGATCTCCGCCAGGGGCACAGTGGCCGAGCGGAGCAATAAGAATCTCAGGATCCCGACCGGGGAAATTGAGATCATGGTGGAATCGCTTGAGATCCTGAATCCTTCCAGGATCCCCCCGTTCACCATTGAGGACCAGACCGACGGCGGTGACGAGCAGCGCATGAAGTACCGCTACCTGGACCTGCGCAGGAACATCATCAGGAAAAACCTGGAGCTCCGGCATAAGATGGCTATCGAGACCCGGAGCTATATGAATTCCCTCGGATTTATCGAGATCGAAACGCCGGTGCTGATCAAATCCACGCCGGAAGGAGCACGGGATTTCGTAGTTCCCTCCCGGATGAACCCAGGACAATTTTATGCCCTGCCTCAATCCCCGCAGACATTCAAGCAGATATTGATGATCTCGGGATTCGACCGGTATTTTCAGATCGTTCGCTGCTTCCGGGATGAAGATCTCCGGGCCGACCGGCAGCCGGAGTTCACGCAGATCGACTGCGAAATGTCATTTGTGACGCAGGAAGATATCCTGACCACATTTGAAGGACTGGCCGAACACCTTTTCAGCAAGATAAAAAACATTGCGGTTACCCATTTCCCCAGGATTACGTATGATCAGGCGATGCAGGAATACGGATCCGATAAGCCGGATTTACGGTTTGAAATGAAGATTAGCGGGATTACCGATCTATCGAAAGGAAAAGGGTTCCGGGTTTTCGATGAGGCCGAAATGATCGCCGGCATCAATGCTCCCGGTTGCGCCGGATACAGCCGGAAACAACTGGACGAGCTTACCGAATGGGTCCGCCGGCCGCAGGTGGGCGCGCAGGGATTGATCTATATTAAGTACGAAGCCGATGGCTCTGTAAAATCTTCCATTGATAAATTTTACGGACCGGAAGATCTGCTCTCTCTGCTGCAACGGATCGGATCAAAACCCGGCGACCTGGCACTGATCCTGGCAGGGAAGAGAACCCCGACCCAACAGGCCCTGGGAGCCCTCCGCCTGGAAATGGGAAAACGGCTGGCATTGATCGATCCGGAATCCTACCGTCCTCTGTGGGTGGTGGATTTTCCCTTGCTGGAATGGGATGACGAGACGCAGCGGTATTATGCGATGCACCATCCTTTCACTTCACCGGTACCAGAAGATATCCCGAAACTGGAATCCGATCCGGGCTCGGTGAGGGCCAATGCCTATGATCTGGTCATCAACGGGGTTGAGATCGGGGGCGGGTCGATCCGGATCCATAATAAGGAATTGCAGCAGAAAATGTTCCGGGTCCTGGGATTCTCCGAAGAGGACGCCCAGGCGCAGTTCGGGTTCCTGATGAATGCCTTTGAGTACGGGGCTCCGCCTCATGGAGGGATCGCATTCGGCTTCGATCGCTGGTGCGCGGTGTTCGGGGGAAGCGACAGTATCCGCGATTTTATTGCCTTCCCGAAAAATAACTCGGGAAGAGACGTAATGATCGACTCCCCGGCCTCTATCCGCGAAGAGCAATTAAAGGAACTCTCTATCCGTCTGGTGAAATAGTTTTTGGCGAAGAACCTTCAGGTCAATCAATCTCCTTCTCAAAGGTATCCCGGTCCTCCTTGCTCAGGTAAGGGCAATTCAGCATCGCTTTCCGCAGTTCAGTGGCAAACTTCTTATTGAAGCTCGCATCGTTCATTTTGTCCTTGTACTTTGTCTTGAATTCATTGTAAATGACCGTCATCTCGATCTGAACCTTGCGCTCATTTTCCTGTAAGATACGGATGCCGGCCGTATCGGCCGGGTTGGCATTTCTAAGCTGGTTCATTATTTCAATATTCCGGCACATTGCATCGGCCACGGGTTGCGTATCCTTCCTGAGCTCACGGTCCCCGCAGGACAAAAGAAAGATCATGCCCGGGATCATCAGCGCTAACAGCAGGAATTTTCCTTTTCTCATGATAGGATGGTTTATGAGCAAAAATAGGGTTTTTTGGAACTTCCGCGCATATTCATCCCTGCATCCCGTGATTTGACTAAATTTACCATTCCATCTTTGATCAGGACCTTCATGGAGAAAACATTGCCGCTTTTCTTTGAGCAAAGTGTTGCAGCTTTTTCTGAAAATATTTTCCTGTGGGAAAAGACCGGGGAGCGATTCATAGGGACCACCTACCGGGAAGGTTGTGCCCTTGTTCATCGGTTTGCCGCCGGTTTGATATCCTGGGGGATCAGGAAAGGAGACCGGGTGGCGCTGTTATCGGAGGGAAGGAATTACTGGGTGATCGGTGAGCTCGGGATCCTTTACGCAGGGGGCATGAACGTCCCGCTTTCGGTTAAATTGAATGAACCGGAAGAGCTCCGGTTCCGGCTGGCTCACTCGGGGTGCAGGATGGTGTTGGTGTCGGGGCAGCAGGTGAGCAAGATACGGGCTATTAAGCCCTCGCTGCCGGATCTGGAATGCGTAATCGTTCTGGACGACATCCCTTTGGAAAATCCATGGGAGTTTTCTTTCCGGTGGGTGATGGATAAGGGAGAATCCTTTCTTGCCTCTTCTTTGAATCTGTTCGAGAAAACCTGGAGGGCTGTGGGCCCTGACGATCCGGCAAATATTTGCTATACTTCCGGTACCACGGCGGATCCCAAAGGGATCGTGCTGACTCACCGGAATTACATCACGAACATTGAGCAGGGATATTCCCTGGTGGATATTCATTCCAATAACCGTACGCTCCTGATCCTGCCCTGGGATCATGCATTTGCCCATACGGCCGGGATCTATTGTTTTATAGGAATGGGCGCTTCCATCGGTTCCGTGCAGGCGGGCCGGACTGCCCTGGAGAATCTCCGAAATATTCCGCAGAACATCCGGGAGCTCAGGCCCACCATGCTGCTCAGCGTTCCGGCCCTGGCAGCCAGCTTCAGGAAAAGCATCGAGAAAGGCATCCGGGAAAGGGGTAAAATAGTTGAGTGGCTGTTCCGGCTCGCCCTGAAGGTCTCTTACCGCTACAATGGGAATGGTTATAAAAAAGGAACAGGCGGATCGTTCCTTTTAAAACCACTGATCGGGATATTCGACCGGATCTTTTACCGGAAGATCCGCGAAAGTTTTGGCGGGAACCTGGAATATTTTGTCGGCGGCGGTGCCCTGCTGGAGGTGGAATACCAGGATTTCTTTTATGCACTCGGGATCCCTATGTTCCAGGGATATGGACTTACGGAGGCGTCCCCCATCATATCCGCCAATTCCATGCGCTCCCATAAGCTCGGATCTTCAGGCCGTCCGGTGGACCGCATGGAGCTGAAGATTATAGATGAACAGGGCGGGAGTTTGCCGGCGGGCAAAAAAGGAGAGATCCTGGTAAAGGGAGATAATGTAATGAAAGGGTACTGGAAAAATGAAGAGGCAACCGCTGCCGCGATCGTCGACGGATGGCTGCATACCGGCGACCTTGGATATCTGGATGAGGACGGGTTTTTGTATGTGCTCGGGCGTTTTAAAAGCTTGCTGATCGCGGACGATGGGGA
>DATJQF010000203.1:0-8647 GCA_035505995.1 Bacteroidales bacterium | reverse complement strand
GGTTCTGCTGGTTCCCTGCGAACAGGAGAAGGACGGCGGTAAATTCAGGATCTTCCCGTCGTGTGATTTCTTCTCCGACCGGGCGGTGAAAGCAGTGTCTGGGATTTATTTCGATAAATAGAAACTCAATCCTTACCCCCTGCCTGCCGGCAGGCAGGCTCTCTTAAAAAGAGCGTGGGAAACAGGGGGTGAGTTTATTCGTAAATCGTAATTCGTAATTCGTAATTGAAAAGGATCCAGCCTTTATATCTCGTCTTTACCGTTCTCGGGGCGCTGGTGTTGCTTTTCATCATATCCCCCCTGCTGGGGATGGTCCTGGCGACCACCCCGGTAAGCCTTTTTGACACGTTCAAGGAAAAGGAAGTTCATGAGAGCATCTGGCTTACGATCTGGACGTCGATGGCGGCAACCCTGATCTTCGCCCTTGCATCCATCCCCTTCGCCTACCTCCTGGCACGTAAAAAATTCTTCCTGAAGAACCTGGTGATGGGAATCATCGACCTGCCGGTGGTCATCCCCCACTCCGCCGCGGGGATCGCGATCCTGGGTTTCGTGACCCGGGATTCGGTGCTGGGGAAGCTGGGATCGATGGTAGGGCTCAATTTTGTCGGAAACCCGGCAGGGATCGCGGTTGCCATGGCTTTTGTCAGCCTGCCCTTCCTGATCAATGCGGCGAGGGACGGCTTTTTGGGAGTTCCTCCGCGGCTCGAGAAGGCGGCATTGACGCTGGGGGCTTCTCCCGTAAGGGTCTTTTTCACCATCTCGCTGCCATTGGCCTGGCGGAATATTCTCTCGGGGCTGATCCTGATGTTCGCCCGCGGGATGAGCGAATTCGGGGCCGTGATCGTGGTCGCCTATCATCCCATGGTCACCCCGGTGCTGATCTATGAGCGGTTCGGCGCTTTCGGGCTGAAATATGCACGGCCCGTTTCCGTGCTGTTCATCCTGATCTCGCTGACGGTGTTTATCGTGTTAAGGGTTCTGGCGAAATCAAAAAAGGAATAAAAAACAAAACTCTTGCTAGCGCTAAAATCCATATCCAAACAATACGATGGCTTCGCTTTAAAGAAGATCAGCTTCAGCGTGGAGAAAGGGGATTACTTTATCCTCCTCGGGGAATCGGGAGCGGGCAAATCCCTGGTGCTGGAAACCATTGCCGGGCTTATTTTGCCCGATAGCGGATCCATCGTCTTAAACGGACGGGACATCACCCGCACCCGGATCCCCAGTCGTGGCGTTGGGTTGGTTTTTCAGGATTATGCCATATTCCCCCATCTGACCGTCCGGGCCAACCTGGAATACCCGTTGCACCGGAGCAAGCTGACCCATGCCGCGAAAAAGGATCAGACGCAAAAAATTGCGGAGCAGGCAGGGATCGGAAATCTCCTGGGAAGAAGGCCTTCCACGCTCTCCGGAGGGGAGCTGCAACGCGTGGCGCTCGCCCGCACCCTCATACAGTCGCCCGAAATATTGCTGCTGGATGAACCGCTGGCCTCGCTGGACTCCCAGCTCCGGTCGGAGCTCCGGAACCTCCTGCGCGGCCTGAACCGTACCGGGCAGACGATCATTCATGTGACCCATGATTTTGAAGAGGCGATCTCCCTGGCTTCACGCATCGCGGTGATCCACAAAGGAGAGATCCTGCAGTCGGGGACCCCGGAAGAAGTGTTCCTCCATCCCCGGTCGGAATTCGTAGCGCATTTTGTCGGGGTGAAGAATTTTTTCCGGGTGACACTGGAAAGAGAAAACGGAAAGATCCTGGCAACGGGTCAGACAGGTATCCGGATCGGTATCGCTTACCAGGGGAACTCGATCCATGGGTTCCTGCTGCTTCGCGGGGAGGATATCCTCGTTTCGAACGAACGCCCCGACACCAGCGCGATCAATAATTTTTCAGGGAAAATCCTCGACCTGGTCCCGCACCGGGGAGGGTATGAGGTATCGGCGGATATCGGCATGATACTTTATGCCATCGTCACAACCGGATCGGTAAAGCACCTCGGGCTGTTTCCCGGGAAAAACATCTGGATCAGCTTTAAGGCAAATGCGGTCCGGTTCATCCCTGCCTGACGGGAAGCCGGTCAAGGCCGAAATCAGTAATTTTGCAGTGGTATATCCGCCATGATCCCGTTTGAAGAAGCATATCGCATCGTACTCGGTGAAGCCCCCGGGAGGACGACCGAGAAGGTCCCCCTGGACGCCTGTTTCGACCGCTTCCTGGCTGCCGATATATTTTCCGATACCGACCTGCCTCCTTTCCACAAAGCCGCTGTCGACGGCTTTGCCATCCGCAGGGAAGACCTGTCCCGCGAGCTGGAAGTGATCGAGACCATTCCGGCCGGGAAAACACCCGAAATGAATATTGGTGAGGGGCAATGTTCCCGGATCATGACCGGGGCGATGGTGCCGCATGGCGCCGATTGCATCCTCATGGTGGAGGATACGGAGACCGGGGATCACGGAAAGATTCGTTTTACCAGAGATAAGACAGCCGACAACATCGCTTTCCGGGGAGAAGACATCAAAGCCGGGGATAAAGTGCTGGAGGCCGGGACCCGGCTGGCACCGCAGCACCTGGCCGTCCTTGCCGCGGCAGGGGTCGGCGAAGTGCCGGTGACCAAAAAAATAAAAGCCGCCATCCTCTCCACGGGGGACGAGCTGACGGAACCCTGGGAAAAGCCGGGCAGCTCGAAGATCCGCAATACCAATGCCGCGCAACTCGTTGCCCAGGTGATCCGTGCGGGCGGGATCCCCGATTATTGCGGGATTGCCAGAGATGAGCCGGAGCATCTTTCGCAAAAGATCACCGCCGCCCTGGAAAAGAATGATGTGCTGCTGATCACCGGCGGGGTCTCCATGGGGGATCTGGATTTTGTTCCCGGCGTTTTCCGGGACCTGGGGATCCGGATCCTCTTTCATAACGTTTCGATCCGGCCGGGCAAACCGGTATTGTTCGGCAGGAATAACGACCGGTTCATTTTCGGATTGCCGGGAAACCCCGTTTCCTCCTTCGTGCTGTTTGAGGTCCTGGTCCGGCCTTTCCTGGTAAAAGCAATGGGCGGCAGAACGAAGGAACCGGAACTCAGACTCCCCCTGGGCGACGACTTTCACCGCAGGGATTCTTCCCGCAAAGCCTTCATCCCGGTCAAGATCCTCCGCGGCGAGATCTTCCCGGTCGATTATCATGGCTCCGCACATATTCATGCCTATGCCCATGCCGACGGGATCATCACCATGGAGACCGGCACCGGAAAACTGGAGAAAGGAACGCTGACCTATGTTCGACCGGTTTAACAGGACGATAGATTATCTGCGCGTGTCGGTCACCGACCGGTGCAACCTCCGCTGCCGCTATTGCATGCCGGAAGAAGGGATCCGTTTGCTGGACCATAAGGATATTCTTTCCTACGAGGAGATCACCGAAGTGGTGGAGGCGGCCGTGAAAAAAGGCATCCGAAAGATCCGGCTGACCGGCGGCGAACCTCTCGTCAGGAAAGGGATCACCTCCCTCGTCCGCATGATTTCCCGGATCAAAGGGATCGAAGATTTCGGTCTCACCACGAACGGGATCCTGCTGGAAGAATTCGCCGGGAGCCTGGCGGAGGCAGGGCTGCACCGGATCAATATCAGCCTGGATACCGTCAACCCCGACCATTATTGCGCCATCACCCGGGGCGGGAACCTCGAAAAAGTGTTCCGGGGGATCGGGGCAGCGAAAAAAGCAGGGCTCCGGCCGGTAAAAATTAATTGCGTGGTCAAAAACTCCTCCCTGGAAGAGGATGCCCGGGAGGTGAAGGAATTCTGCCGGGAACATGGGCTGGAAGCACGCTTCATCCATGAGATGGACCTGGGAACCGGATGCTTTACCGTGGTGGAAGGCGGAAGGGGCGGCGACTGCGCCACCTGCAACCGGCTCCGGCTGACTGCCAACGGATGGATCAAACCCTGCCTGTTCAACGACATCGCCTATTCGATCCAGGAACTGGGGATAGAAGAAGCCCTGGACCGGGCCATCCGGCATAAACCGGAAAAAGGCACCGCCAACCGGTTTGATTTATTTCATAATATTGGAGGATAAAGGGCATTTACATGAACAAGCTCTCGCATGTCAATAAAGCCGGCAAAGCAAAGATGGTCGATGTTTCCCCGAAACCCGATCAGTTTCGGAAGGCCAAAGCCGAAGGACACATCACCCTGGGGAAGGAAGCGATCCGGCTGGTGAAAGAGAACAAAATGAAAAAAGGCGACGTGCTGACGGTTGCCGAGATCGCCGGGATCCAGGGAGGCAAGCAAACCTCCGGGTTGATCCCCCTCTGCCACCCGCTGCCCCTGTCGCATATCTCCGTGACGGCAGCTGTCGACCGCACCGGCGTTAAGGTCATTTCCGAAGCGACCTTCACGGGCAAGACCGGGGTTGAAATGGAAGCATTGACGGCAGTCTCCGTCGCCCTGCTGACCGTTTACGATATGTGCAAGGCGGTCGACAAGGCCATGGTGATCGACCGGATCCGGTTAATCTCAAAGACCAAGCAATAATCCAACATCTCCATGAGCCCGGACCCCATACTCACCGTCAGGTCGGTCAATATCTCCGAGAAGAAAGGAACTATTAAAACCCCGGTAGGAAAAATTATCCTTAATTCCCAGGGAGTCGAAGGCGACGCCCATGCCGGACCCTGGAACCGGCAGGTGAGCCTGCTGGGTACCGAGAGCATCGAAAGAACGGAAAAGGAAGCGGGCCGCAAGATCCGGCCGGGAGAGTTTGCCGAGAATATCACCACCACCGGGATGTCATTGTGGGAAGTGCACCCGCTCGACCGTTTCACCGCCGGCGAGCTTGTCCTCGAAGTGACGCAGATCGGGAAAAGCTGCCATGGCAGCACCTGTGCGATCTTTAAAGAGGTAGGCAACTGCGTGATGCCGAAAGAAGGGGTCTTTTGCAGGGTGGTGGCGCCCGGCATCCTGAAGCCCGGCGACCGGCTCGCTTATCATCCGAAAACCTACCGGCTCCGTATCATCACGTTGAGCGACCGCGCCTCGCGGGGAGAATACGAAGACAAAAGCGGCCCCCGCATCCGGGAGCTGACCGAAGAATTCTTTTCCACGCTCCATCTTCCATCCTCCATCCTCTCCACCCTTATTCCTGACGATGCCGGCCTTCTGAAAGATTTGCTGGTGAATGCCATTCATGACCAGGTTGACATCCTCTTCACCACCGGCGGAACCGGGATCGGTCCGCGCGATATCACGCCGGAGGTGATAAAGCCTTTGCTGGATAAGGAAATCCCGGGCATCATGGAAATGATCCGGGTGAAATTCGGAGCAGAGCATCCCTCCGCCCTGCTGAGCCGCAGCCTGGCAGGCATCGCCGGCAAGACCCTCCTGTACGCCCTGCCCGGCAGTGTGAAAGCCATCAACGAATACCTTCCCGAGATTTTTAAGACATTGATCCACAGCGTTCTCATGATCCACGCGCTGGATATGCATTGATATTAAGAATTATTTAATATTTTTACCCGGCGGGCTATATACGTGATCCGGGATACGGGATACAGGAAGCAAGAGGCAGGTCGCCGGATTCAATCGTAAATCGTGGATCGTCAATACCATCAACCATCAAAAATCTTAGATCATTAATCCTTTTGTGGAGCCAGAGACCACAATAAAAAACGGGGCGAACCGAAAAGCCTGAAGAGTAGGAAAATTAAACAACAAAAAACATGGGAGTATTGATCGTACTTTACATTCTCATCTTTGCCTTGACGATCGCATCCTGCTGGATCGTCTTTACAAAGGCAGGGAAACCCGGATGGGCAGCCATCATCCCGATCTACAACATCATCGTTCTCCTGGAGATCGTTGGAAAACCCTGGTGGTGGTTGCTGCTCATGCTGATCCCCATTGTCAACATCGTAATCCTGATCATCGTTTATCACAACCTATCGCTCTCGTTCGGCCATGGTGCCGGATTTACCGTTGGGTTGATTTTACTCGGGATTATCTTCCTGCCTATTCTGGCTTTCGAAGATTCAAAATACCTGGGCCCGGGCGGACCTCCTGTACTACCGGCCGGCACCCCTCCGCCTCCGCCGACTGTTTAATCGCAGATTAAAAAAGTGGGATCGAACTGATCCCGCTTTTTTTTTCAAATTATATAAAGAAAACATCCGTAGGCAAACATTCATTATTGCCCATTTTTCATAGGTCCCTTGCGGTAACGGTGCATCATCCCTTTGCCCTTTCCCTGGTTTTGAAAGCCGTATAATTCAAAATACAGTGAAGACAGTTTTTGATACTGGGAGGGACTGCAGAGGGCCTTGATTTCGAGATATTGCCGTACTGAGGCTTTTTGAATTTGCTCCTGCAGCAGGGAAATACCGTTGGTACACCGGTTCAGAACCCCGGTGTCCGGGTTATCCTGCTCCAACTCCTCCAGCAACTCAATGCGATAATCCCGGATCCCCGACAGAAGCGGTCCGGTCTCCTGGTGGTAATTCTTCAGGATGACGCTGACTTTTGATTCCTGTTCGGGGCTGAGTGATAATGCCTGCCGGAACGCCATTTGGGGTTGTTCCGGCTGGACATTGGCCGGCGTTCCCGGTCTGGAATAGAAAGATAGTAAGTAAGTGGCCAGGACGGAGAGGTTAAGGATCACCAGAAAGATCAGCGACCAGAAAACCAGCTTGTTTTTACTGAAGTAGTTCATGACCGTTACAATTTAAGTCATTTACCATTATTTAAAATCAATTCCTCCCGGGTAAGATCAGGTATCCGGAGTTCCGACCGCAGCATCTGCATTTCCTTCTCCTGTTGAGAGCTTACCGTGGATTTCTGCTGACCCCATTTCCCAAGGATAAACCCGGCAAGCAAACCGAAAAACAGCACCAGTGTCAGGGCGATGGGTTGTAAAAAACGACCTGACAGGAAAAGAGGTGCCTGAGACCCGGGATTAAAGGCTGATTCAACCTTTTGCAGGATCCGGGTGGAAGCAAAGGGGCCGGGAAATTTCTGCTTGTTCAGGTCGATGATCTCCAGGACCGATCGGATCTCCAGGTACACACCTGCACATTCCGGG
Organism: Bacteroidales bacterium; assembly: GCA_035505995.1. Lineage (GTDB taxonomy): Bacteria > Bacteroidota > Bacteroidia > Bacteroidales > FEN-979 > DATJQF01. The sequence continues at coordinate 1,572 of DATJQF010000203.1, read as the reverse complement.
CAGGAACTCAGATGTTCCCGGAATTTTTCCCGGTCGGCCGGTGAGAGCTTGTTTTCCTGCTCGTCGAAGATATGTTCGTAAATGAAAGCGCAGTCCATTTTATTTTCTTTTTATCAGATATTCGGTAAAGTGTGAAGCCAGTTTTTTCTGGAGGTTCATTTTTGCGCGGTGGATCAGTGATTCTACCGAGGGAACCGACATCCCCATGATCCCGGCTATTTCTTTATACGGCAGATCCTCGTATTTACTCAGGATGAAGGCAATCCTCTGGTTGGTGGAAAGAGAAGCTATGGCTGCATCCAGGATTTTTTGTCTTTCCTTCCCGGAAGTATCCGGTTCAACGGAGGGAAGCTCCGGCTGCTTCCGTGTTTGATCTCCCTTTTCAGGGGAGAGAAAACTCTCCAGCCGGTGAACTAGCTCCCTTCGCTTCCGTTTTCGAAGGTAATCCAGTGACTTGTTTACCGTTATCCGGTACACCCAGGTGTTCAGGGAGGCTGTACGGCGAAACTTGCCGATCGACCGGATGATTTCGATGAACACTTCCTGTGCAATGTCCTCTGCATCGGTCATATTCCCTGCGAAATAGGCGGCGGTTTTCATAATACGTTTATGATGCTCCTCCACGAAAACACGGAAAGCTTTCCGGTCGCGCTGAATAAGTCCGCTGATAAGCTCCTGCTCCTGCATTCCCAGGATCTACCGTCAGAAAAACGGGATCACAATTGATCGAAAGTTAATTAATTTATAGGCACGGAGTCCCGGGTTACCGCCTGCCCTGCCGGTGCTGATAACCCAGCCCGCACGCGTACCCTTTTCCTCTCCCATAGTGACGCTGATAACCGTTTCCGCAACAGCCTTTCATTCCCGGAGCAACTCCGCCATATTGACGATGATCACAGATGCCATCGCCATTCTTATCCACAAAATTTGACGACCTTCCGCCCCGAAGTCCATTTTCGAAATTGTCGCAAATTCCATTACCATTCTTATCGACATAATTGCGAGAAGCATTGGAGGAGTTGCGTGCGGAAGAATTAACAGGGTTCTGTGCCATGGATGGAACCGTAAGAGCTAACCCGAGGATAGCCAGCAGAGCAAAGCTTTTCAGTGTTTTCATTTCATTACTTTTTTGGGTTTAACATTCTCATTATGCCATTTAGACGTGCAACCCGGCGAAAACTTGCGGTCCCGATCCTGGTTTGGAAAACCAAATAATAAAACAGGCGGAATGATAGACTCACCCCGCCTGCAGACCAACATCAGCAAAGATCATGAATCAACTGCCTTCTTCTTCAGGGTGCTCATATTAAAGATTGAATACAAGGGGCAGATGCTGACGAGACTGGTGACAATGAATATCCCGGCAATGACCAGCATTACGATCCCCCAGGCTCCGGTGATTACTTTTGTAAAATAAAGCGCGATAAAGACGACCGCTACCAGCAGTCTGATGATTTTATCGGCGAGTCCCATGTTCTTTTTCATAATTGATTTTTTGAATTTTGACTGGAATTTAAATCCCGGCAAAATTATTAATTAATTTTAATAAATCGCTTAAATATCACTATTTTT
>DATJQF010000202.1:0-3151 GCA_035505995.1 Bacteroidales bacterium | reverse complement strand
AACCTATGAAAGCATGGTGAGCCGGAACATGATGCTCGATCAGAATAATGGCGGATCCTGGCATCATTTTAATTTTTACAGCCTCGTGTTCAGGCATCCCCGGTTATCCCACCAGGAATTTTACCGGGAATTGAATAAAGTCTCGAAAAGCATTTATCATCCCCTGAGGATCCTCCGGCGAGCCATCAAGACCCTGATCGCCACCAGAAACATCCGGATCGCCATACTGTTATCCACCGGTAATTACCATTACCGCCGAATCTTAAAAGAAGCATCCCTATTATGGAACAAGGTATAAGCGCGGAACGAATGCGAAAAACTCTTCTGCTCATCAACCCCGTGGATAAATCCAGTCACGGGTACGTCAGACAGGAGCGGGCAAGATACCAGCCCCTCAACCTGGGGATCATCGCGGCACTCACGCCTCCCGGGTGGAAGGTCAAGATCCTGGATGAGAACCTGCGCGATTTCAAGTTTTATCCGGCCGACCTGGTAGGATTCACCGCCATGACCACGAATGCCAACCGGGTGTATGAGCTCTCGAGAATATACCGTGAAAAGGGGATCCCCACCGTAATGGGGGGCATCCACGCCTCGATGTGCACGGAGGAAGCAGCAAAGTATGTGGATACAGTGGTCGTGGGAGAAGCGGAAAGCGTGTGGGGAAAAGTGATCGAAGATTTCAACCGCCAGGGGATGGAGAAACTATACTATGGGGAACTCACCAGCCTGATTCATTCCCCCAAGCCGAGGCGGGACCTGTTCTTCCCGGGATATTTCTTCGGCTCCCTCCAGACCTCCCGCGGGTGCCCGATGAACTGTAACTTTTGCTCCGTTACCGCCTTTAACGGGCAACATTACAGGTTCCGGCCCATTGACGAGGTGATCGAGGAGATGAAGGAAACCCCGCAGAAGATCCTGAATATCGTGGACGACAATATTATCGGATACAATAAACAATCCAGGGAACGGGCGCTGGAATTGTTCAAGGCTATGATCGATGCCAAGCTGAACAAGTTCTGGATCACGCATGCTTCGCTGAATGTCGCCGATGACGAGGAGGTTCTCCATTATATGAAAAAGAGCGGGTGCAAGCTCCTATTCATCGGGATCGAATCCGATGATCCCGACCAGCTTAAGAACGCGAATAAGAAGCTTAACCTGAGAATGGGAGTGCAATCCTACAATAAGGTGTTCCGGAAGCTCCATCGATACGGGATCGGGTCGGTGATCGGGACCATGTACGGGTTTGAAACCGAAACGAAGGAGACGATCGACAAGCGGGTGAATTTCTTCCGGAAATGCCAGGCAGATTCGATCCAGTCGACCATTGTAACCCCTTTGCCGGGCACGGGCCTTTTCAAAAAAATGGAAAGCGAGGGACGGCTGGAAGTGACCAACTTCCCGGAAGCCTGGAGAAATTACAGCTTTGAAGAGCCCACTTTCCGCCCCGATTTCATGGACCGCAAGGAGATGGGGGAATATATCCTGAAGGGACTGGAAAGGGTTTATGACAGGAAGCTTATCAAAAGAAGGTTTTACCGGACCTGGTGGCAGACCCGGAGCCTCAGCACGGCCTACCTGGGTTTCAACAGCTACTGGTTTTACCGCAACGCGGTGCTCCGGATCTGGGAGGACGGAAAGATCCCCTGGGTGGAACGGCTGCTGAAGCTGATCAATTCCTGGGGCCGTCCCGACACCTCCTACCTGATGTCGGAGATCCCGAAAGAAAAAGAATAAGGCCGTGGCGGAAAGACAAAGAACACTCCTGCTCATCAATCCGGCGATCAAGACCGGGACGGGTTTCACCGCCAATTTCGAAACCAAGTACCAGCCCCTGAGCCTTGGCATCATTGCAGCATTAACCCCTCCGCACTGGAAGGTGAAGATCCTGGATGAGAATTTCAGGAATTTCAAATATTATCCGGCCGACCTGGTAGGCCTGACCGCCTTTACCTCGACCGCCGTCCGCGCCTATGAACTGGCGAAGGTCTATCGTGAAAAAGGGATCCCCACCGTGATCGGAGGTATCCATATTTCGATGTGCCCGGAAGAGGCGAAGCGCTATGCCGACACCGTGGTTTTGGGGGAAGCGGAAAACATCTGGCCAAAGGTCATCGAGGACTTTGAAAACGGTTGCCTTCAGCGGGAATACCGCGGGGAGCTCACCCCCCTGATCCACCAGCCCAGGGCCAGGCGGGACCTTTTTTTCCCGGGCTATTTTTTCGCCTCGATCGAAACTTCCCGGGGATGCCCGATGAATTGCAGCTTCTGTTCCGTGACCGCATTCAACGGCAGTCATTACCGCTACCGGCCCATCGGGGAGGTGATCGATGAATGGAAGGTCATCCCCCAGCGGAACGTCGCCATCCTCGATGATAACATCGTCGGGTACACTCCCCAGGCCCAGCAGCGGGCCATTGAGCTGTTCAGGGCCATCGAGGCCACCGGCCTCAACAAGCAATGGATCGGGCAGGCCTCCCTGAACGTGGCTGATAATGACGAGGTCCTTTATCATGCAGCGAAGAGCGGTTGCAAAATGCTTTTTCTGGGGATCGAGACCGACCAGGAGGATCAGCTCCGGTCGGTCAACAAGAAGATCAACCTGAAGATGGGGGTGGACTCTTACGACCGGGTGTTCCGGAAAATGCACAGGCACGGCATCGCAGCGATTGCAGGATTTATCTTCGGCTGGCCTACCGAGACCCGGGAAACGATCGACCGGCGGGTGGATTTCATCCGGCGTTGCCAGGCCGATTCCATACAGGTGGCGCTGCTCACGCCTCTCCCGGGAACCGCCGTTTACCGCCAGCTTGAGACCCAGGGCCGGATCGAGCTTAATCACTATCCCGATGACTGGCAGTATTACGGGATGGATCAGCTGGTATTCCGCCCGGAAAAAATGGACCGGCTTGAATTGCAGGATTATTTTTACAACCAGATGAACCGGGTGTACAACCGTACGTTACTGAAAAGGCGGTTTTACCGGACCTGGTGGCAGACCCGTAAGTTAAGTACAGCCTATATGTCGTACATGAGCTATTATTTTTACCGGAACGTCACTTTCGGCACCTCACGACCCGGCAACATTAAGTGGGTGGAACAGATTCTGGGGATCGGGAGATCGGATCCCTCCCGGAAGGCTTTCTGA
>DATJQF010000201.1:0-6061 GCA_035505995.1 Bacteroidales bacterium | reverse complement strand
AAAGGAAGAGGCCAATGTCCTGCTCCTCGACGAGCCGACCAACGACATTGATGTGAATACCCTGCGGGCGCTGGAGGAGGGCCTCGAGAGTTTTGCCGGCTGCGCGGTGATCATCTCCCACGACCGCTGGTTCCTCGACCGTGTGGCCACTCATATCCTGGCCTTCGAAAGCGACTCCCAGGTATATTTCTTCGAGGGCGGCTATTCCGAGTACGAGGAGAACCGCAAAAAGCGCCTCGGCGATGATGCGTCTCCGCATCGTATCCGGTATAAGAAGCTGAAAGCCTGATTTCCGGGAACAGGATACTTTTCACTTTTCTCTCTTCTCTTTTCCTTCTTTCGTCCGGATAATCCCGTATCGCCGATAATATAAGACCCGGCATGAAGCGTTACTCCTTAAGAACGGATTTCCCCATACGGATGGATCTCATTTGTACTGAATTAGGAACAGTGAGAAAATGCGAATATAATAGTGAAAACTGAAAACTGAACCATTACTTGCTGTCCCCGGAAGGCCATAATTTTTCATTACGGTACTGCGGTTCAATTCGAAAATTTCATGTAGGTTTGCACAGAGTTAGGATCCAGAAATGACGCCTCAAAAACCATCCGTACCCAAAGGCACGCGGGATTTCTCTCCCGCCGAAATGGCGCGGAGGGACTATATCTTCGACACGATCCGGCAGATTTTCCGGAGCTACGGGTATCAGCCCATCGAGACCCCTGCGATGGAGAATCTTACCACCCTTCTGGGAAAATACGGGGAGGAAGGAGACAAACTGTTATTCCGGATCCTCAACTCGGGCAATTACCTGGAGAATATCACGGAGGATATCGGCGGAACAAAGGACCTGAGCCGGCTCACCCAGGCGATCACGGAAAAAGGGCTTCGCTATGATCTAACCGTGCCATTCGCCCGGTATGTTGTACAGCACCAGCATGAGATCGCGTTCCCCTTCCGCCGGTATCAGATCCAGCCGGTATGGAGGGCCGACCGTCCGCAGAAAGGACGCTACCGCGAGTTCTTCCAGTGCGACGTGGATGTCATCGGCAGCGATTCCCTGCTTTGTGAAGTGGAGCTGGCACAGATCGCCGACCGGGTGTTCTCGGACCTGGGGATCGGGGCCATCCTGCGCATCAACAACCGGAAAATCCTGGAAGGGGTTGCCGAGTCGATCGGACAGAAGGAACGGATGATGGATATCACGGTAGCGATGGACAAGCTTGAGAAGGCCGGACTGGAGCCCGTGATGGAAGAGCTCAGGCTTTCCGGGATCCCGGAAGACGCCGTAACGAAGCTGGAGCCGCTGCTGCGGCTGGAAGGAAAAATAAAAGATAAATTCCTTTTCCTGGAAGAGCTCCTGCAGCATTCAGAGGCCGGCAGGAAAGGACTCGCCGAAACGCGGTTTGTCCTCGAATACCTGAGGAAGCTGGAGCTTCATAATAAGTTCGATTTTGATATCACCCTGGCGAGGGGACTCAATTATTATACGGGAACGATCTTCGAGGTCAAAGCCTTAGGCGCCTCCATTGGAAGCATCTGCGGCGGGGGCCGGTACGACGATCTGACCGGGATCTTCGGCTTGCCGGGGGTTTCAGGAGTCGGCATCTCCTTCGGCGCCGACCGGATTTTTGACCTGATGAACGAACAGGATCTTTTCCCCGTACAGATCGGGACCTCCGCGCAGATCCTGTTCCTGAACCTGGGTTCCGCGGAAGAAAGTTATTCCATGCAAGTTGCCGAACGGTTCCGGGAGGCAGGCATCGCCGCCGAGATCTTTCCTTCGGCCGCCAAGCTGAAAAAACAGCTGGAATACGCGGGTCGGAGAGGCATCCCCTTTGCCGCCATCATCGGGGAAGAGGAGATGAGCACCGGGATGATCATGCTGCGTAACATGGGAACCGGTGAACAAAGAGAAATGAGGGAAGAGGAGATCCTCTTCGAGGTGGGAATGAGGAAAGAAGAGGCAGGAGATAATTACTAATGACCAACCATAACCATATTCTATGACACTTGTAATAACCGGAGCCAACCTGACGATCGAAGAGGTAGTGCGGGTAGCCCGTAACCAGGAGAAGGTCTCCCTGGATCCTGCCGCGGTTGAGCGGATCCATCGCTGCCGCGCCATGCTCGAAAAGAAGATCGAAGCGCATGAGATCATGTACGGGGTGAATACGGGGATCGGAGAATTCTCGGAGGTAGTCCTGAACGACGACCAGGTGAAGGACTTCCAGAAATATCTTATTTACAATCATGCGGCCGGCATCGGGGATCCGATGCCGTTGGATTATGTGAGAGGAGCCATGCTCGGCCGCGCAAACGTGCATGCGCATGGCAACTCCGGGAACCGGCTGGAGATCACGCAAACGCTGATCGACATGCTGAACAAAGGGGTCACGCCGTATGTCTGCCAGAAAGGCTCGGTGGGCGCCTGCGGCGACCTGGCCCCCATGTCGCAGATCGCGCTGCTGATGATGGGCGAAGGACGTGCCTATTACAAAGGAAAGCTCATGGAAGGCAGGGAAGCGCTGGATAAAGCAGGGATCCCGGTGCCGGGGCTGCAGGCCAGGGACGGGCTGGCTGCGATCAACGGATGCAATGTCATGACGGCCATGTCGGCACTTTTCCTGTATGATGCCAACCACTGGCTGAAGCAGGCGGAAATTGCGGCAGCCATGTCGCTGGAAGCGCTGAAAGCGAACCTCGGGCCCTACAAGGCCCGCATCCATGAGGCGAGGGGATTCAAAGGCGCCGTGCGGAGCGCGGCGGCCATCCGGAAAATAGTGGCAGGCGGGGACCTGGCAGAAGGCAAGCTTAAAAGCAAGGTGCAGGATGCCTATTCGATGCGGTCCACTCCCCAGGTGATCGGAGCCGCGCATGATGCGCTGGCCTGGGCACGCTCCCAGGTGGAGACCGAGCTTAACGGGGTAGGTGATAATCCCATTTTCTTCCCCGATGAGAACCTGCAGCTGTCGGGCGCCAACTTCCAGGGATCGCCCGTATCGCTTCCCATGGATATGGCAGGGGCCGCGATCACCATGGTCTCCGTACTCTCGGAAAGAAGGATGAACCGGCTTAACAATCCCGCTCTCAGCGTGGGGTTGCCGGCATTTCTCACCAAAGGCGCCGGGATGTTTTCAGGACTGATGCTCAGCCAGTATACTGCCGATATGCAGATTGTCGAGCAGCGGATCCTCTCGATGCCGGCTTCCATCCAGTCGATCCCCGCGGCAGCCGACCAGGAAGATTTTGTCTCCATGGGAATGAATACCGCCATCAAGAATTTCCAGATCCTTGACAATGCTTACGGCATCCTTGGCATCGAATTCATGGCCGCGGCTCAGGCCCTGGATTTCCGCGACTTCAAATTCGGGAACGGGGTGACCCGCGCGAAGGAGGTGATCCGGAAATATGTGGACTTCCTGGACGTGGACCGTCCGCTTTATGACGATCACACCCGCATGAAGGAACTCGTACGGTCGTGCGAAATCCTGACTGAAGTCGAAAAGATCACGGGTCCGCTGGAATAAATCAGGCATGGAAGAAACCCCCACCGGTACGGAGCCCAGACCGAGGCCTGCCAGGCCTGCCCGGCCTGTCCTGCTGACGGTCCTCTGCACCCTTACTTTTATCGGAAGCGGGATGAACCTCATATCGGGGCTCCTGGTCTCCGTTTTTTTCGACACCTTCACCTCCCTCATGACGGCCCTGTCCAAATCGATGAGCCTTCCGGGAATGGATCTGCTGCTGGAGGCCAGGCCCTCTTTTTTCCTGTTCAACTCCTTTTGCTACGGACTTTCCCTGACAGGTGCCTGGATGATGGTCAACCTGAAAAAAACAGGGTTTCATCTGTACACCATCGCACAGATCCTGCTGATCCTCGCCCCGATGTATTTCCTGAAGATGCCGGGTCCTTCGGTCTTCGACCTGATCCTTTCGGGGATTTTCGTCATCCTGTATGCCCTGCAACTAAAATATATGTCATGACCCCGGAACCTGAGGAAAACAAAACCAGGCAGGAATTCTCCGGCGGGATCCGGCGGCCGCTGGGAGTGACCCTGCTCTGCCTGTTCTCCCTGGTCTTTTTCGGGCTGATCTCCCTCCTGTTCCTTTTCTCCGTTTTCTATTCAGGCACGATCACCGAGGTGCTCAATTATTATCTGACAGGTACCCTGGTCCGGGAAAGCGTCGTGCTTGTCTACACGATCGGAATGTTCGTGCTTCACTCGGCCTGCTTCGCCGGGACTCTTCTGATGTGGAAGATGAAGAAGCGGGGCTTTTTTCTTTTTGCCGTCTCCGCCCTGCTGATCACCCTGTTCCAGCTTTTCCGGAGTCATGTTCCGGTGGGAACGACCGCCGTTTACATAGCCCTGATCATCTTTTTCGGAGTATTTTACCGGAAAATGGGATCTTCCCAAAGTCGCATCTGATCGCTGATATATTCTCTTTCAGCCTGTTATTGATTGGAAAAAAAATTATATTATTTTTTTTGTTTTCGTTAGAATTAATTATTAAAATTGCATAGGGTAAGATGACACGCAAACATCAACTCATCATATTTTCCATGTGGGATGGCAGTCTTCAGGTGTCATGCTGCATCATACGTGAATTTCTCTGATCATCATTAAATCTTTTACTAACAAAAAGCAACAGTTATGAGAAAATTTACCATTTTCCTTGCTTTCCTTTTCTTTGTGGGGTTGCAGGGAGTGTTCGCACAAACGCGTGTCGTCTCCGGAACAGTTACTTCCTCGGAAGACAAAGCTCCGATTCCGGGCGTGACGATCGTTGTTAAAAGTACCACTATCGGTACGACGACGAACGTTGACGGTAAATATGTACTGTCCGTTCCTACCAAGTACAACATCCTCATATTTTCTTATGTTGGGATGAAGACCAAGGAAGTAACTCTGGGCGAATCCAATACCCTGGATGTTGTTCTGGATCCCGACATTATGAATATGGATGAAATTGTGGTCACGGCCATTGGTATTCCCCGTGAGACCAAGGCTTTGAGTTATTCGGTCCAGGAAGTAGGATCAGAGGATATTCAGAAAGCAGCCCGCACGGATATTGTTAACTCTCTTACCGGGAAAGCTGCCGACGTCCAGGTCATCAGCTCCAGCGGTATGGCGGGGGGCGCTTCCTACCTGCAGATCCGTGGCGTCCAGTCCATCACCGGGAACAACCAGCCCCTCTTCGTAGTGGACGGTGTTCCCATCGCCGGCTCTGAAACCGGGGGAGCCAATCCAAACGTGGCCCAGGGCCAGGGCGTGGATGGCGTTGGTTTCTCAAACCGCGCCGTCGACCTTAACCCGGATGACATCGAATCCGTCAACATCCTGAAGGGAGGTGCTGCCACCGCTCTGTACGGGTTGCGCGCTGCATCCGGCGCCGTGGTGATCACGACGAAAAAAGGGAAAGCGACCACCGGCAAAAAGATCGCCGTGAATTTCGGATCGTATGTGCAGTTCGACCAGGTGAGCCGGCTGCCGGCCCGGCAGCAGGAATTCGGGCAGGGTTCCGGCGGCAACTGGATCTCCGGGAATAAATTCAGCTGGGGACCCAAACTGGACACCTGCCGCATGTCGAAGACCAATACCGACGGAGGCGACTGGGCTAATTACCAGTGGAAAGACTTTGACGTGGATGGGAGGATCGTCGGCCAGAGTGACCCGAATGCCCAGGGTTCTGTGACCACCTACGATCCCTATGATTTCTTCCAGACCGGGGTCACTACCAATAACACCCTGGCCCTGAGCGGCGGAAGCGATGTAGCCAATTTCTATTTCAGCTTTTCCGATAACCAGCAAAAAGGAATTGTCCCCAATAACAAATTCCGCAGGAACAACTTCAAGCTGTCAGGCGAAACCAAGCTTTCCGATCATTTCAAAATTTCCGGATCCGCCAATTATATCATTACCGCCGCCGACCGCATCCAACAGGGATCCAACACCTCCGGCGTGATGCTCGGATTGCTGAGGACGCCTCCGACCTTTAACAATGCGGCCGGATACCAGTTCTCATCGAACTATACCCTACCCGACGGCACGTTGCTTT
>DATJQF010000200.1:0-10234 GCA_035505995.1 Bacteroidales bacterium | reverse complement strand
CCCAGCATGGTGAGGACGATCATCAGGGTGGCCATCGACGAGCCGGCGGAGATGAAGCGGAAATGACGCCGCTTGGCCGGGGCCAGGTAATAGAGGAAGGAGATGGCGAAGAAGATGGCCGCTACGATCACGGTCCAGCGGAGCAGGCCGATCAGCAGGACGTAGAAGCCGCTTTTCTCGATGCTTTCCGGGAGCAGGATCGAGACCACGATCTCGCCCGAGACCATCAGCCCGATGGCGATCACAAGCAGGAACGAGAAGATGAGCACCAGCACCAGGGAGATCAGCCGCTGCTTCAGCCACGGGCGCGTTTCGATCGTGTGGTAAGTGCTGTTGAACCCTTCGATGAGGCTGTTCACGCCGTTGGTGGAGAAATACAGCGACAGGATGAACCCCAGGGAAAGCAGCCCGCCGTGGTGCCTTGTCACGATGTCCTCCACGGTCTCCCGCACCGTCTCATAGGCGCTTGTGGGGATCAGGTCGCGGATGAACCCGAGCAGCGTAGGCTGGAAGTCGGTGATCGGGATGAACGGGATGATGGTGAACAGGAAGAGCAGGGTGGGGAAGATCGCCAGGAAGAAGTTGAAGGAGACGGCCGAGGCGCGGGAAGTGAGGAAGCCTTCGTTGATCCCTTTGATGAAAAATACCGCCACATCATACAGCGGCAGCCCGTCGAACCCGGGAAGCACGATCTTCCGGGAAACCCGGATGAGGAAAGCAACCGGCTTCCAGGCCGTGATCCGATCTTTCAGCTCCGGCATAGGGTCATTCATCGTCCCAGACCGTGCGGCGCACCACTTTCAGGCTCATATCGAGGCTTTGAATGTGATGGGTCAGCGAACCGGCCGAGATATAATCCACTCCGCTTTCTGCGTATTTCCTGATATTGCCGAGGGTGATCCCGCCGGAGGCCTCGGTCTCGAACCGGCCGTTGATGATCTTCACGGCATCGGCCAGGTCCTCCGGCGTGAAGTTATCGAGCAGGATGCGGTCGACCCCGCCTTCGTTCATCACCTCCACCATCTGCTCGAAATCCCTCACCTCGATCTCGATCTTCATTCCTTTCTTCCCTGTTTTTTCCAGGTGCCGGTGAACCATCCGGATCGCGTTCACGATGCTCCCCACCTTGTCGATGTGGTTGTCCTTGATGAGCACCATGTCGTACAATCCCGACCGGTGATTGAACCCTCCGCCTGTCCGGACGGCATATTTCTCCAGCTCCCGCAGGTTGGGCGTCGTCTTCCGGGTATCCAGGATCTTCGCGTGCAGTCCTTCGATCTCCTTCACCATGCGGGCGGTCTGCGTGGCGATCCCGCTCAGCCGCTGCAGGAAATTCAGCGCCAGCCGCTCGCCTGCGAGGATCGAGGCCACATTCCCTTTCAGCTCGAAGGCAATATCGCCTGTAAAGACCTGGTCTCCGTCCTTCCTGAAGATCTTCATCTCCAGGCCGGGATCCACCCGGCGGAACACCTTTTCCGCGACCGGCACTCCCGCCAGGATGCCGTCCTCCTTGACCAGCAGGCTGGCCCTGCCCGGCGTGGGATCCGGGAAAATGGCCCGGGTGGTGATATCCCCGTCGCCAAGATCCTCCTGCAATGCCTGGTCGATGATTTCGTCGAGGGTCATGCTGAAGACAGATTATTTCGTGTCCTGGATCTGGAGCAGGTGGATCAGCTCAGCGCCGTTCACCTGCTTCATCAGGTAATAGAGCCGGTAGGTCTTGCTCCCGGCCTGCATCTCTCCCAGCGAAAAATAGGATCCGCCCGAAGAAGTCCCCTGCCGGTTGATCTTGACGGACTTTACCGGGTTCTTGCTGAAGAATTCCTCCAGGATGCGGGTTGCCTGCACCCGGGAGTAGGTCCCCTCGGTGCCGCCGACGCCCAGGTCGACCCGGTCGTTCAGGTAAGCCGAAAGAGCTTTGGCATCGCCGGAGGTAAGGGCAGCCAGGATCTGCTTGTTCGGATCGCCGGGCGCTCCGGCCGCAGCGCCGCCTGCCCGCGGGAGAAGGAGCAGCAGGACGAAAATGAACCCCATTCCGGACCGCTTCATGGTTTTGGTTTTTACGGGAATTCTGTGTAATTATGCAAACTTACGAAAATTCGATCTCAATGCATGTCCCGCGGCAGCATTAAGCTGACTGCGGGAATCAGGTACCGCAGTATGAAGATCCGGATGATGGTGATCGGGGAAACCGACCTGCCGTATGTGAAGCAGGGACTGGGCGACTATGTGGCCCGGATCAAAAAGTATGTTCCTTTCGCCGTTACCGAAGTCCCCGCTCTGAGGAATACCGCGGGACTGTCGCGGGAGGAATGGAAGAAGCGCGAAGCGGAGCAGCTCCGCAAGCATTTCTCACCGGGCGAATACCTCGTGCTGCTCGATGAGAAGGGCCGGGAGATGACCTCCCGGGAGTTCGCCGCCTTTCTCGGTCAGCGGTTCAACCAGGGGCTGAAAACCCTTGTTTTCCTGGAGGGAGGACCTTTCGGCGCTTCCGATGCCCTGGCTCAGCAGGCCGACTTCCGCCTTTCCCTTTCCCGGATGACCTTCCCGCACCAGCTTTTCCGGCTGATCTTCTGCGAGCAGTTGTACCGGGCACTGACCCTGCTGCGCAACGAACCGTACCACCACGATTGACGGGACTTGCCGGGCTTCCGGGATTAACTTTTCCTTAACTTTAACCTTAACAAATATTAACAGAATAAGTATTTGCGATTTTTTTCCTTTCTATAATTTTGCTCCCTTATTAAAAAAACCAAGAATGGAAACGGATATCAAAGCACTGAACGAGCGGATCCAGCAGGAGAGCGCCTTTGTGGACCTGATCACCCTGGAGATGCAGAAAGTGATCGTGGGGCAGAAGACGATGATCGAACGGCTGCTGATCGGGATGCTTTCAAACGGCCATATCCTCCTGGAAGGGGTGCCCGGCCTTGCTAAAACGCTGGCCATCAAATCGCTGGCGCATATCATCGATGCGAAATTCAGCCGGATCCAGTTCACTCCCGACCTGCTCCCCGCCGACCTGATCGGCACCCTGATATACAGCCAGAAGAAAGAGGAGTTCCGCGTGCGGAAAGGCCCGATCTTCGCTAACTTCATCCTGGCCGACGAAATCAACCGCTCCCCGGCGAAGGTGCAAAGCGCCCTGCTCGAGGCCATGCAGGAACGGCAGGTGACCATCGGGGAGGAAACCTTCACCCTGGAAGAGCCTTTCCTGGTGCTGGCCACCGAGAACCCCATCGAGCAGGAAGGCACGTACCCGTTACCGGAAGCCCAGGTGGACCGGTTCATGCTGAAAGTGCTGATCGGGTATCCCGACAAGAAAGAAGAAAAGCTGATCATCCGGCAGAATATCCTGGGCGATTTCCCGCAGACCCAGACCATCATCAAGCCGGCCGATATCACACGGGCAAGGGCGATCGTACGGGAAGTCTACCTGGATGAGAAGATCGAGAATTACATTACGGATATTGTGTTTGCCTCCCGGTTCCCGGCCGAATACAAGCTGAAGAAATTCGAAGGGCTGATCTCCTACGGCGGATCCCCCAGGGCAAGCATCAACCTGGCGCTGGCCGCCAAGGCCTTTGCGTTCATCAAGCGCAGGGGCTACGTGATCCCGGAAGATATCCGCGCCATCGCCCACGATGTGATGCGTCACCGCATCGGGCTGACGTATGAGGCGGAAGCGGAAAATATCACCACGGAAAATATCATTAACGAGATATTAAATACAGTAGAAGTACCCTGAGAAGGAGGAGTTAGGAGAGAAGAGGCAGGAAGTAAGAGACGATGGAAGCTACTGAGATATTCAAAAAGGTCCGGAAGATCGAGATCAAGACCCGGGGATTGTCGAACCAGGTCTTTTCCGGTCAGTACCACAGCGTATTCAAGGGGAAGGGCATGGCGTTCAGCGAGGTGCGCGAATACCAGTACGGGGACGATATCCGCAGCATCGACTGGAATGTGACGGCCCGCTTCAATCACCCGTACATAAAGATCTTCGACGAGGAGCGCGAGCTGACCGTAATGCTTCTGATCGATGTAAGCGGCTCGAACCAGTTCGGGACCGTCCGGAACCTGAAGCAGGAGATGATCACGGAGCTGGCGGCCGTGCTGGCCTTCAGCGCGATCCAGAACAACGATAAAGTGGGAGTGATCTTCTTCAGCAACATCGTCGAGAAATTTATCCCGCCTAAAAAAGGGACTTCGCACATCCTGCGGATCATCCGGGAGCTGATCGATTTCCGGTCGCAGCATACGGAAACCAATACCGCCGAAGCGCTGAAGTATTTCACGAACGTGATCAAGAAACGGTGCACCGCCTTCCTGCTGTCGGATTTCCTGGACCAGGGCTTCGACGACGCCATCAAGATCGCCAATAAGAAGCATGATGTGATCGGGGTGCATGTATATGACCCGAGGGAGACGGAAATCCCGCCGGTCGGGATGATCCGGATCCGGAATGCAGAGACCGGCAAGAGGATCTGGGTGGATACCTCCGATAAGGTCGTCCGCGATTCCTTCCGGGCCTGGAGGGAAAAGCACGAGAAATACCTGGCCGACATCTTCCGCCGGAGCGGGGTGGATATTGTGAAGATCCGGACGGATGAGGATTACGTGAAGCCGTTGATCAGGCTGTTCAAGAAGAGGGAGGCGAGGAGGTAAGCGATACGCGATACGCGATGAGTATGTTCAGAAGGATCGTAATAGTATGTTTGTTTTCAGGGATCTGCCTTGCGGGCAAGTCCCAGGGGTATAAGGCCGATGCAAAGCTGGATACCAATGCCATGCTGATCGGGGACCATGTGGGGATGACCCTGAGGTTCACCCTGCCTGCCCGCGATAAGGTCCGCTGGCCCGTGTTCGACACGATCCTCGGAAATATCCAGGTGATCGGCCGGTCGAAGGTGGACACGGCCTATTCCCCCGACCGGCAGCAGGTCACCCTGAGCCAGAAAGTCGTGATCACTTCCTACGATTCGGGGTTTTACTCGATCCCCCCGATCCGGTTCTACTACCGGCAACCTCCCGACACCGCCGAGCATTTCGAGCTCGGGCCGACCCTGTTACTCGCAGTACATACCGTCAAGGTGGATACCACGCTGGCGATCAAGCCGATCAAAGGCATTATGAAGGTGCCGCTCACCTTCCGCGAGCTGCTGCCCTGGATCCTGGGGGCTATCCTGGCGGCTGCACTGGTCTATTTCGTGATCTATTTCATCCGGAAGCGTAAAAAAGCGGAACCGCTGATCCGGCTGAAACCCCGCGTGCAGCTGCAACCGCACGAGACCGCCCTGGCCGCGCTGGAGAAGCTTCGGACGAAAAAGCTCTGGCAGAGCGGGAAGATCAAGGAATATCATACCGAGCTGACCGACATCATCCGGGTATATATTGAAGGGCAGTTCAGCGCCAAGGCTATGGAAAGCACCAGCAGCGAGATCCTGGAAGAGCTTTCGGCTCACCGGGAGATACCGGCCCCGTCGACGGAAAAACTCGGCCGGCTGCTCCTGACCGCCGACCTGGTCAAGTTCGCCAAGGCCACGCCGGTACCGGATGAAAATGAAGTCTGCCTGGATTACGCGATCGAATTTGTCAGAAACACCATATTCCGCCCGGAACCGGAGAAATCCGGGAAAACGGAACCCGCAACAAGCTAAGCGATGCTGAAAGGAATCAGATTCGGAAACCCGGAATACCTTTATTTCCTGCTGGCGATCCCCTTGCTGGCGGCCTGGTATTTCTACCGACTCCGGAAAAGCAATGCCGATATCCGGTTTTCTTCCACCCTCGGATTCGAAGGGGTCCGCACCGGCGTCAGGATCTACCTGTATCACGGACTCTATGTGCTGCGATTGCTCGCCATCCTGCTGCTCATCGTGGCGCTGGCCCGTCCGCAGACCAACCTGAGCCGGCAGGATATCACCGTGGAAGGCATCGATATCGTGATCGCCATGGACATTTCGGGAAGCATGACGGCGATGGATTTCAAGCCGAACCGGCTGGAAGCTTCCAAGAACCTCGCCATGGAATTCATCGACGGCCGCCCGAACGACCGCATCGGGCTGGTGGTCTTCAGCGGGGAATCCTTCACCCAGTGCCCCCTGACCACCGACCATGCCGTCCTGAAAAACCTGTTCGGAGAGATCAAAAGCGGAATGATCGAGGACGGCACGGCCATCGGCGACGGACTGGCGACGGCCGTGGCCCGGCTGAAGGACAGCAAGGCGATCTCGAAGGTCATTATTCTGCTTACCGACGGCGTCAATAATATGGGCTCGGTAGATCCGTTGTCGGCGGCGGAGCTGGCCAAGATGTTCGGTCTCCGCATTTACACTGTTGGCATCGGCACGAACGGGGTGGCGCCGATCCCGGTGCAGACCCCCTTCGGGGTTCAGATCCAGAGCATGCCGGTGCAGATCGACGAGGACCTGCTGCGGAAAATCGCTGCTATGACCGACGGGAAGTATTTCCGGGCCACGAACAACCTGAAATTGCGCCAGGTGTACCAGGAGATCGACCGGCTCGAGAAATCCAAGATCGACGTGACGGAATTCCGCAAGAAAAAGGAAGAGTTCCTGCTGCTGGTGATCCTGGCCGCCGGCCTGCTTTCGCTGGAAGTCATTTTACGAAACACCTATTTCAGAAATATTCCCTGATGTACCGGTTCGCTCACATATCGTTCCTCTATCTCCTGCTGCTGATCCCGGTCTTCACGGGCATCCTGGCCTGGTTCCTCTGGTGGAGAAAAAAGGCCCTGCGGGCATTCGGGAACCCTGCCGTCATCGGCCAGCTGATGCCGGAATCCTCCTCGGGGAAGCTGGTATTCAAGTTCATCCTCGCGATGCTGGCGTATGCGCTCCTCGTGGTGGCGATGGCCCAGCCGCAAACCGGCTCCAGGCTGGAAAAAGTTCACCGCAAGGGGATCGACCTTATGATCGCCCTCGACGTATCGAACAGCATGCTGGCGCAGGATATCCGTCCGAACCGCCTGGAACGCTCCAAGCAGGCCATCTCCCGGCTGATCGACCAGCTTGAGGGCGACCGGATCGGCATTATTGTATTCGCAGGCAAAGCCTACACCCAGCTGCCTATCACCACCGATTATGCCGCTGCCAAGCTGTTCCTGTCCACGATCAGCACCAACAGCGTCCCGGTGCAGGGTACTGCGATCGGCGATGCCATTGCCTTGGCGGATACCTCTTTCGGCCAGAGCAATCACAGCAAGGCGATCATCGTGATCACCGACGGCGAAGACCATGAAGGGGATGTGCTGGAACAGGCGGAAAGTGCCGCCAAGAAGGGGATCGTGATCTATACGATCGGGATGGGCGAGGCGGAAGGAGCCCCGATCCCGGTGTACACCGGGAACCTCATAACCGGCTACAAGAAAGACCGGCAGGGGGTGACGATCATCAGCAAGCTCGATGAGACCCTGCTGCAGCGGATCGCTTCCATCGGGAACGGGATGTACGTACGGGCCAGCAACAGCGATGCCGGCCTCCAGGGGATCCTCGACAACCTGAACCGGATGCAGAAATCGGAGATCGAGGCCAGACAATTTTCGGATTATGAAGACCGTTTTCAGTATTTCGTGGCGCTGGCCCTGATCCTGCTGGCCATCGATGTATTCGTGTATGACCGGAAAAACCAGTGGTTTAAGAACTTTAAGCCATTTTAGATATTTGATGTTAGATGTTGGATTGCATTTTGGATTTTTGATTTAATATAGTTCCGAAGGTTTTTCGGAACCTGTAGCTATGAAAACGCTCAAAAAAATAGTAAAGCTGAAATCAGCCGCCATCCTGTTGGCTTTGGCAGCTTCTTGGTTTATGATTCCCGGTTCCACTCTTGCGCAAAGCGCCAACAAGCTTCTCCGCAAGGGGAATTCCGATTATGAGAACGGGAAGTTCACGGATGCCGAGAAGAATTACCGGAAGGCGCTGGAGCAGAACCAGGGGTCGTTCAAGGGGAAGTTCAACCTGGGCGATGCGGTGTATCAGCAGAAGAACTGGGAGGAATCGTCGAAGATCTTCAGCGGCCTGACCCAGTCGAATCTCGATGAAGCCACGCGGGCGAAAGTATGGCATAACCTGGGCAATACCCTGCTGGAATCCAAGGATTACGACAAAAGCATCCTGGCTTATCAGAATGCATTGCTGCACAACCCTTCAGACCTTGACACCAAGTATAACCTCGAATATGCCAAGATGATGCTGAAGAAACAGCAGCAACAGCAACAGCAGCAAAAGAACGATCAGAAGAAGGACCAGCAAAAGCAAAAGCAGGATCAGCAGAACAAGGACCAGAACCAGGAGAAAAAGGACCAGCCCCCGCCCGACCAGAAAAAAATAAGCAAGCAGGACGCCGAGCGGATGCTAGAAGCGCTGAAGAACAATGAAAAGAAAACCCTGGAAAAGCTGAAGAAAGAAAAAGCCGCCCCGCAGCAAACGACGATCGATAAAGATTGGTAAATTTGAAACGCCTAAATCCAGCGATGTTCCGAACATTGATCTCCGGGGGAGTCCTGCTGATGCTCCTGCTGGCCTCTCCGGCCGGAGCGCAGGATGTTCAGTTCACAGGATCGGCACGGCCGGAAGTGGCCCAGGGGGAAACCTTCAGCCTGACCTACCGCGTGAACGGCCAGGCCATGAATTTCTCCGGACCGTCCTTCCCCGACTTCCAGCTGATCTCGGGCCCCAACCCGACCCAGTCGTCGATGATCCAGTCGGTCAACGGGCGTACCACCGTTTCCGTCAGCTATGTGTACACGTATCTCCTGCAGGCGGTGAAGGAAGGGACCTTCGAGATCCAGCCGGCATCGGTCACGGTCGAGAACAAGGTGTACAAATCCAACAAGGTGACCGTGAAGGTGGTCAGAAACCCGAACGGTCAGCCCGCACAGGGCTACGCGGGAGGACGGACCCAGCCGGGACAGGCGGCCGGACAGGTGAGCGACAACGATGTCTTCCTCAAGGCGTATGTGACCAATGCGAATCCCTATGAAGGCGAGGGAGTCATTGTGACCTATAAGATCTTCACCAAGGTGCCGATCGCCCAGATCTCCATCTCGAAGCTCTCTTCCTTCCCGGGATTCTGGTCCCAGAACCTGCTGAAGGATAATGAAAAATACAACCAGTACACGCAGGTGATCGACGGGGAGCAATATATCGTGGCGGAATTCCGCAAGATCGCCCTTTTCCCCCTGAAGACCGGGAAGCAGGTGATCGATCCCCTGGAAATAGAATGCGTGGCGCAGATCAAGCGGCAGACCCGCTCCCGGACGGGAGATCCCTTCTTCGATGATTTCTTCAACGACAGCTTCTTCAGCAGTTCGTACGCCACGGTGGAGAAGACCCTTAAGTCGAATCCGCTCGTGATCAACGTGAAGCCGTTGCCTGCGGAAGGAAAACCCGCGGATTTCAACGGATCGGTGGGATCGTTCAATTTCACCTCCGAGATCGATAAAACCCATGTGAAGGCCGACGACCCGGTGACCCTTAAATGCACGGTTTCCGGCAGCGGCAACATCCAGCTTGTCGACCACCTGAATGTCTCTTTCCCGCCCGACTTTGAAACCTACGACCCGAAGATCACCAGCAACATCAGCACCACGGCGGCAGGCATCAGCGGCAGCCAGACCTTCGAGTACCTGATGATCCCGAGAAAGGCCGGCCACTTCGTGATCAAGCCGGTGAACTTCTCGTGGTTCGACGTCGCAAAGAAAAAGTATGTTTCCGCTTCCAGTCCGCCTTATACCATCGATGTGGATAAAGGCGCGGGAACCGCAAGCTCCTCGGTCACCTATTCGGGTCCGGGGAAAGAAGATATCAAATATATCGGGAGCGATATCCGCCACATCCGGAGCCAGCCGTTCCTGCTGGAGAGAACGGGTACCTTCTTCTTCGGATCCCCCGGCTATTTCCTCTACCTGCTGATCCCGGTCGTATTGTTTGCCGCTTTCCTCATATTCTGGAAAAAGCAGCAGGAGCGCCGGAGCAACACGAGCCTGATGAAGAACCTGAAAGCGACCAAGATCGCACGGAAAAGGCTGAAGAAAGCGCATGAGTACCTGACGGCGGGAAAGCAGGAGGAATTTTACATTGAGATCTCGCAGGCTTTCTGGGGGTACCTGAGCGATAAGTTCGGGATCCCGCAGGCCGACCTTTCCATGGAATCGGTTTCGGCCGCCTTCCAGAAAAAGGAGGTCCCCGATGAAACGCGGAAGCAGTTCATG
>DATJQF010000199.1:0-2915 GCA_035505995.1 Bacteroidales bacterium | reverse complement strand
GCCTCCGCATTCGGGATCCCCTTTAATTTTATCTTCTCCGCGATCATGAAAGCAGCATCCTCCGAGGGATCCACCCCGTAAACGCGGCAGGAGGGACCCGACCGCTCCGCCAGCTCCAGCATCGGGAAACCGCCGCCGCTGCCGATGTCCAGGATATTGATGTTTTTCCTCAGGCGGACCGTCTCCAGCAGGGTCAGCCCGAATGGAGCCGACCACAGGGGGAGCTCGTCGTAGAGGAGGAATTGGTTCAGCTTGGTCATGGGTCTCAGGTTTCCGATTACCCCCAGGTATATTGATTTGATCCGGAGATCTTTATTTTCCCTGTATCCGTCAGCCACCGGATGGCATGGAGGACCTTATCTTCCGCCACCGGACCGGCGGCTGCAACCATCTCTTCCAGGGTGCAGGGTTTCGAGCGCAGCAACGGCTTAATACGATCCAGGATGGCATTCATCTCCAGCTCGCTCAATTCCGCTTTATTGCGGTCGATGCAGACATCGCATTTCCCGCAGCGTGCGGCCTCGTATTCCCCGAAATAGGCCAGCAGCGCCTGGCTCCGGCAGGTATTCTTCGATGCGGCATACCCGATCACGGCTTCCAGCCGGGCTGCGGCTTCCCGCATCCGGTCCTTATAGGTGGCCGCCGAGAGGATCACATCCTTGGCGTCCACCCGGTCTTCAATATAGGTGAGTTGCGGGCTTTCGGTGCGGGGGAGATAATCGAGGATACCGAGCTTCTGCAGCTTCGTGAGCATTTCCGTGACCTTGTCGGGGGTGAGCCCGCTGCGCCGGGCGATCTCTTCCTCACTGACGGTCACGAACTCACTGAACACCCCGGAGTAGGAGCGCAGGATCACCTTCAGGAAAGGATCATAAAAAGCCTGCTCCACCTGGAACCGGTAGAGGGTTTCGCTGTCGGCCTTGATAAAGATCCTCGAAGGAGTATGCACCGCTTCACCGAGTAAAAGATATCCCTCCTTTTCCAGGAGCTTCAGGGAGTTGAAGGCGACGGCCGAGGAAAACTTGTTATGACAGGCTTTGCAGAAATCCCCCAGGTCGAAACTGAAACTGGCATCGCGTCCGCTGCCGAGCGGAAGGCGGAAGTAATTCCCGAGCGACTGGTACACCGCGCGGATCACGGAGATCTCCGGGTACCCGATCTCCAGCAGGCGCTTCGCATCCAGGATATCGGACTTTTCGTACAGCAGCACCGCGTAGGATCTCTTTTCATCGCGGCCGGCCCTGCCGGCTTCCTGGAAATAAGCCTCCAGGCTGTCGGGCAGATCGACGTGGATGACAAACCGGACATTGGGCTTGTCGATCCCCATGCCGAAGGCGTTGGTAGCCACCATCACGGGTTTCTCTTCCGTCATCCAGGCATTCTGGTTCTTTGTCCGCTCCCTGAATCCGAGCCCGGCATGATAATAGGTCGCCCGTATCTTCTGCTTCTCGAGGAATCCCGCGATCTCTTTGGTTTGCTTGCGGTTCCTGGCATAGATGATCCCGGGACCTTTCACCCGTTGAATAATGTTGAGGATCCTCCGGTTCTTATCCTCTTCCTCGAAAACGAAATAGGTCAGGTTCTTTCTTTCGAAGCTTTTGCGGAAGACATTTTTCCTGCGGAACGAAAGCTTGTCCTGGATATCCTCGATCACCCGGGGGGTAGCCGTCGCGGTGAGCGCCAGCAGCGGGACCCCGGGAAGATGTTCCCGGATCTCGGCGATCCGAAGGTAGGGCGGACGGAAGTCGTATCCCCACTGGGAGATGCAGTGTGCCTCGTCCACGGCGATCAGGCTGACTTTCATCTTTCGCAGGGCATCCCTGAATTTCGTCATCCCGAGCCTTTCCGGCGAGACATACAGGAGCTTGTTCTCGCCGTTCCGCGAATTATTGATCACGAGATCCACCTCGTCGGCATGCATCCCGGAATAGATGGCTCCGGCTTTGATCCCTCTTTTCTTCAGGTGGTCCACCTGGTCTTTCATCAGGGAGATCAGGGGGGAGATCACCAGGCAGAGACCGTCCTGCGCGAGGGCAGGTACCTGGAAGGTCAGGGATTTGCCGCCTCCCGTGGGCAGGAGTGCCAGCGTATCGTTCCCGTTCAGCACCGATCGTATGATCTCCTCCTGGAGTGTCCGGAAGGTAGGATACCCCCAGTATTTCAGGAGTATTTGCTGCAGGGTCAAGGCGACAGGATTATGGCTTCACCCGGTAGACGGAATCGAGGACCGTACCGTCCACCCATTTCACGACGGCCACGACTTCCTCTGTAAATTCCGGCTTATCGGGTTTTCCGCAGATCTTTTCCGCTTCCTCCTTCAGTTGCTCAATGGTCCGGATCGGGAGCGTCGAATGCTTCATTTTCTCCAGCAGGTCGGTCCGGCGGGGGTTGATCGCGATGCCCCGTTCGGTGACGATCACGTCGATCAGCTCGCCCGGTCCGCACAGGGTGGTCACTTCGTCGCGGATCACCGGGATGCGGTCGCGGAAGAGGGGCACCGGCAGGATCACACATTTCCCGAACAGGGTATTCATCCAGCCGCCGATCCCGTGCAGGAGCATCCCGTCGGAATGGGTCACCACATTGGCGTTGAAATTCACATCCACTTCGGTGGCGCCCAGGATGACGATATCCACGAGCGAGGAAAAATTCCCTTTGCCATGGTAGTTATAGCTGGTGAAGGGGCTGGTCCACACATGACGGGGGTTTTCGCGCATGGATCGCACCCCGTCGAGGTCGAAGGTCTGCCCGTCGAGTATGTAATCGGTCAGCCCTTCCTCCAGCATCTTCACCAGGTATTTGTTGCTCCCGCCGCGGGCAAACCGTGCTTTCCAGCCCCTTCCCTTAAGGATCTCTGAAAAATAGATGCCGATGGACAACGCGGTGCCGCCGGCTCCGGCCTGGAAAGAAAATCC
>DATJQF010000198.1:0-4911 GCA_035505995.1 Bacteroidales bacterium | reverse complement strand
ATAAATGTAGGGCGTGATAAAATGCCTGCCGCTGCCGATGAAATATTCCAGGAAATTGAATTCCGCTTCCACGGCAATATCGGTGATATTGCTGGTGAAGCTTAGGTCTCTGCCCGGAAGGAACTTCGTCTGGTCCGAATTACCTTTGATCATTCCCCTCAATCCGCTCAGCTTGACGGCCCAGCGGGTATCGATATTGTACCGGGCTTGTACGCCGTAAGCGATCTGCGTGTTCTGGAAATGCATGCCCGGGTTCAGGTCCCCGAGATAATAGGATCCCCCTCCCACGATGCCGACTTCCAGGTCCTGTGCCGTGGCAACAGTCCCGGAAAGCATCCCTGCCACAAACAGAATGAAAAGACACAAATACCTGGAACTCCCGAAATGGTCTTGCCGGAAATGGGTAAAGGATCTCAGGTGCATCAGCTCTACTGCAATTTTATAGATAAATTATAACGAACGATCGTGGTTTTTATTGGAATCCGACGGAAGAAAATGGACCGGCGGATCAGTTTCGGATATCCAGCCCCCAGTTCAGCTTTTTCCGGATGGTCTTTAAAAAATTCCTGCCCGGCAGCCGCAGCAGGTTGATCCGGAAATCCTCCTTCTTAATGACCAGCTCGACCGACCGTTCCAGCTTCTCCACCCGGGAATCCATGCCCACCGAATAGCCTGTTTCCGTCGATTCCACGACAATCCGGATGATGCTGTCGTCGCGGATCACGATCGGCCTTACGGTCAGGTTGTGACTGGCGATCGGCGTGATGACGAAATTTTCCGAGTCGGGGGTCACGATCGGACCGGTACAGCTCAGGGAATATGCCGTGGATCCTGTCGGGGTCGCCACGATCAGCCCGTCGGCCCAATAGGTGTTCAGGTAATCGTCGTTGACCGTCGTCCGGATCTTCAGCATCGAGAAAGGGCTGTTCTTGAATACCGTGATATCATTCAACGCATAATTGTATCCGCTGAAGAGGTGATCCGGGGATTCGAGCCGGAGGAGCGTGCGGGAATCCAGCACAAAATCCATCGCGGCAATCTGCTCCAGCGCCGGAAGGATCTCTTCCTTCGAGATGCCGGAAAGAAATCCCAGGCGGCCCATGTTGATCCCCATGATCGGGATCCCGGAATTGCCGACCAGCGGCACGGTACCGAGCAAAGTGCCGTCGCCGCCGATGGAAAAGCAATAATCCGCATTCCCCCGGATGCCTTCCTGATCGGTAAACAGGGAAGGCCTGACCGGGAACTGGACCGAATCTTTCAATGCGTGATAAAAAGGCTCGTACACCAGGAGTTGTCCCCCGAGAGCAGCCAGCTTATCCGCCAATTCCCGGATATATAAGGCATCCCTGGGATCGAACGATTTACCGAACAGCGCGACCTTCATCTTCGCCTTATCAATTCAATAAAAGCAGCGGCAAAGATAGTCCATTTTCTTATATAATTGAGTTCCTCTAGATGGGGGCTACAAAATGCAGGTAAAGCCCGGGTTCGGCCCTGGCGTTCAGGGAGAACTCCAGGCGGATGACGATGTCATAGTAGGTGGTAAAGTCGAGGCCGAGCCCATACCCGATCAGAAAGCTGTTCTGCAGGTTGTTGTTCAGGTTGGCCTCTTTATTTTCGTTATAGACGTATCCCATATCGGTGAAAAGGTTGGCATACAGGGCATACGGGACCGTATTGAAACGGGTGTTCCGGATGAAACCGATCGCAAAAACCCGTTCGGGCAGGATGGCAAATTTCAGGTTGTTCTTGACCAGGATAAAATGCTGGCCGTCCACCACATAGTATTCGTAACCCCGCACATAATCCTTCCCGTACCCCAATCCTTTCTGAAGAAAATAAGGCTGGTCTTTGGAAAGGGTCAGTTTTCCGAAGACCCCCGTGGCAAAATACCACCGGTGGCAGAGCTGCCAGTAATGCCGGTAGGAAGCCTTGATATACAGATCATTCATCGGCTCCCCGAAAAAGCCGTCTTTGTAAAGTTCCCCGTCCAGGTAAAAGCCTTTCAGCGGATAATAATGAACGTCGCGGCGGTCGTACTTATACTGGTAATAAAAACTGAAGAACCCGGTCTGTGACAGAGAATCCGGCAGGTATCCCGGGATCTTCGTCACCGAATCGGAGAAATAGCAATACTGGTAGGATAGCCGGAAGGTATGTCGGGAGTAGATCCCCGGCCGGAAGGAGAGCTCGGTGAATCCGTTTATATCCTGCTTCGGGAAGTGATCCGGGTCCTTGTAGTAAACCGTTTTGTTGTCCTGGCTGGCCACAATGATCTCGTGGTTCCGCTCGAAGTACGCGCCAAAGGAAAGTCCGAGCGTCTGTCTCCGGTTGACGGCGGGCATTTTATAGTTGAATCCGATCTTCTGGTTGAATCCGAAATGAATCGGGATGACCAGGGTCTCATTCCGGCCGCGCATATTGTAGAAGGTCACATCCAGTCCATAGGTGAGCCGGCTGAAATCCATGGTCTGGAGCCACGCGTTGAAGTTCCGGTCGGATATCTCAAAATAAGGCCAGGGCCAGATGTACCAGCGCTCGATGACGTGGATGCGGACATCCTTCACCGCGGGATCCGACGGTACTTCCACCGTATCCACGGTCACAAAGTTGAACAGCCGGGTGTTGAAGATGTTCTCCCGGGCTTTCTTCATCAGCAGGGAAAGGGAGCTTTCAGCGACCGAATCACCTTCCCTGAACGGCACTTCCCGTGTGATGATCCAGGGTTTGGTTTGCCGGTTCCCCGTGATCCCGATCGTCCCGATCCGGATCCACCGCAACGTATCGCCCGGCCTGCTGTCCGGGGTTGCATGAAGCGGGTGGCACAGCGTGAAGGAAATAATAACGAATAAAACCCTGCAGAACCGGGAAGCCTGTACGGGGGTTTTACTCATCGGTCAGATGTTCAGGTAGTTCATCAGGGAATCAAAGCGTTCCTTGATGTTCTCAAAGTAGGTGTCTTCCGTGAAGGAAGCTTTGATAATATAATTGAATCTCGAAAAGGTCTGGAGAATGGCCCCGACATCTATCCGGTTCACTTTCAGCGTAACATCCATCTTGGTAGAGTCGGAATACGAGGTGATATAGAGGCTGAGTATCTTGGCGTCATTGGATTCGACGATCCGGGCGATCTCGGTAAGCACATAATCCTTTTCGTTGATCTCCAGGACAATAATCCCTCCGGGGTTATTCAGGGCGGCCATTTCCGCCATGGCCTGCACCAGCTTGCCAAGGGTGATGCAGCCGAGGTAATTTTTCTTTTCATCCAGGACGGGAAGGACGGTCAGCTTCAGGGAGGCGAAGGTTCTGATTACATCGTAGATATGCTGACTCTCAAACACATATGCCTGGCTCAGCGAGAGCTGATGATCGCCCACCGGCTCGTCAAAATTATTCCGGTTATAGACATCCGAATCGGAGATCAGTCCCAGGAATTCCTGGTTGTTTACAATAGGCAGGTGCGATACCCGGTATTCATCCATGAATATCAGCGCATCCGCCCCGGTATCGGAGGTACGGAGCGGCATCAGGGAATCGGAGATGAGCTGCTTGGCGAGCATCAGGGTTCATCATTCAGGATGCTAAGATAGCTATTATAACGCAACCGGCTGACTTCTCCCCGTTCCAAAGCCTCCTTCACCGCACAGCCGGGTTCATGGGTGTGGGTGCAGTTCTTGTACTGGCAACCGGGCAGCAGCCGCTCCATCTCCGGGAAGCACCGGGGGATCTCGGTCTTGTCGAAGTCGATCAGTCCGAACTCCTTGATGCCCGGGGTGTCGATGATCATTCCCCCGTTGGAAAGCTCATACATTTCCGCGAAGGTGGTAGTATGCATCCCTTTCAGATGGGCCTCTGACATCCCGCCGATCCTAAGCCGGATCCCCGGCTCAATGGCCTGGATCAGGGCGCTTTTGCCCGATCCCGAATGTCCGGAGAACAAGCTGATCCTGCCTTTCAGAAGGTCCCGGATCTCTTCCACGTGATCTCCCCTTAAGGCGGACACGGAGTGGCAGGGATACCCGGCCTGTTCGTAGATGGCTTTCAGTTCTTCTTCCCTTTGCTGAAGCGCGTCGTCATAAAGGTCCCTTTTATTGAAGATGATCCCGGCCGGGATGTAATACCCTGTGGCCGTGACCAGGAAGCGGTCGATGAACCCGGTGGAGGTCCTGGGGTACACCTGGGTGACGATGAGCCACGCCTGGTCGATGTTGGCGGCGAGGATATGGGTGACCTTGGAAAGCTTGGTGGCTTTGCGGATTATGTAGTTATCCCTTTCGGAAATTTTTATGATCAGCCCCGTTTCCTGTCCGGGGACCAGATCAAATTCCACCCGGTCGCCGATGGCTACCGGGTTGGTGGAGCGGAGTCCGCGGATGCGGAACTGGCCTTTGAGCCGGCAGTTCGTCTTCCGGCCATCCTCCCCCCGGACCGTGATCCAGCTGCCGGTCGATTTTACAACGATCCCCTTCAAGCAGGATATCTTTTTGGCATCAGGGAAAATTGTAATGCTTCTTTACCGGCCGCTTCACATCCCAGGTGCATTCAAGCCCGTCCTTGAAGATCACGAAATCGCCGGGAACGATGGTGTAGTTTCCTTCCGGGGATTCGATCACCACTTCCCCCTCCAGGAAGAGGCATTCCTCGTCGCCGTCGTATACATGATCGAACCTACTCACTTCCTTTTCCCAGATCGGCCAGCTAAGGATCTTCCTTTCTTCGATCTCGGCGGTGCTCAGTTTCTGGATAATTACTTTTGGCATGGCGTTGTTACTATTAGCATTGTAAAAGTAATAAAAAAGTTTAGGGGTTTAGGGGTTTAGGGGGTTAGGGGTTTAGGGGTTAGAGTCTGTTGCAGGGTTTTTGTATTTATAACCATGGATAGATGTTTTCCGCAGGTAACTCATTAAG
>DATJQF010000197.1:0-7729 GCA_035505995.1 Bacteroidales bacterium | reverse complement strand
GGTGGGAATCCCAGCACGAACGAAGCCAGGATCAGGAAGATAAAAAGAAATGACTTGCCCAGGGTCCGGAGCAGCATCCGGAGCGACCGGCGCCAGCTTTTCCTGTTCAGGTAAAATGCGAAGAAAAGAACCGTTGTGGTGATCAGCGTGAGGATCAGGGCCGCGCTGATAAAAGGCTTTAGTTGATGCAGGATGATCATCGGGATGCTGAAGCTTTCTTCCTCATTGTCCAGTTTCTTCAGAACGGAGGGATCCAGCCTGTTCTCTGCCAGGATGGCGGAAGTTCCCGGCTGCACGCCCGGGATCAGCAGGAGATCGTTGAAGGAGCGGAAGCCGCTGGATGAATCCCGGTAGGAGATGACCCGGACGGCGTCATTCCGCGACACCCCGCGGAAGGTCATCAGATCCTCCGGACCGCAGGTATTCAGGTTGAAGGTGTACCATCCCGACTCGGACCCGCCATACGGGGCCATCACCAGATTCCGGTGCCGGTGGTCCCGGTTCAGGACCCAGAGCTCCGGGGGTGACGGGTAAAGGAACGGATGGGAAGTTACTTCCCTGAAAATCGACAAGATTTTCTCTTTTTCCGCAGGGAATTCCATCATATATCCCCGGATAAACTCATAGAACGGTGACTCGTTCTCCTTTATCCCGTGAAGGTATTTGTGCAGGATGTAAAGCTCTTTCAGGATCTGGTTCTCAACCGGTGTAAAGTAATCGCTCGGCTTTCCGAAGGTCCCGGTATCGCTGACGAACGGCAGGTAAAATTCCCGCGGCGCCCATTGCTCCTTAAGATCCGATTGCATGACCTTCGTGAAGAAGGTGCAGATCACGCCTTCGGTCGCGGCCGACTGCGCGGCATTGCGATATTTCCCCGGATCCGTCAGCACGCAGGCATTCCGGTAGGCGATCGCCCGGTCCGGGTGGGTGCTCTCATATCCGGCCGCTTTCAGCCCGGCCAGGTTCTGCTCCGACCAGGCTGCGCGCTTATAATCCTCCAGTTGCTGGTACCAGAGCAGCAGCGTCGCGTTATAGAACCCGAAGCGCAACGGCCATCGGTAATCACGGTCATACCCGGCGATCTTCCCCTGCAGACGGGTGCCGAAAGCCGCCAGGTCTTTTTGAGTGCCGGCGCGCACTTCCGCATCGGGCTCATTCATCCGGGAGACATTTTCAAAGGATTCGGCGAAACCCTCGTTAAAAGCCTTGTAATAATCGGTTACGATGCTGTAATAATGGATATCGGACGAATAGGAAGGCGTGGAATCGGGACGGATCCCCGTAAGCTGGCTGTAAAAGAGATGGACCTGCTCATGCGGGAAGATCTGCGTGATCGAGCTCAGTCTTCCATAGTCCTTCTCCATTTCCTTCAGATCGACATAGCTCGCGGAGGTCTTGTCCGTGATCTTTTTCCCTTCCTTCAGGTAAAAGCCGTGCATCGGGAACCCGCCGATCCTTCCGGAAAGCAGCAGGTAAGCCGGCTCGGGATTTTTCATTCCGCCGGTGGCTGCCAGGTAGCGCTGCACACATCCGTTGATGCGGACAATTTCCCGGACGAAGGTGCCTTCAAAGATCTTTTTCCCCAGCGCGGATCTGGGATCCTGGTGGTCCAGGGGCTTGAGCACCGGGTATCCTTGAAACGTGGCACCGGTGGGAACCAGGATGACATACCCGGGATCCGGCTGTGCAGTTGACCTTCGGACGGGTCCGAAGAGCAGGATGAGGATCAGGGGGATCAGGAGGAAGCGGGGAAGTGGCTGACGGGACATGGGGAATCGGTTTACCCTATCAGACGCACTAAGCGAAAGAAAGTTACGGGAGACTTTGCAGGATCTCAGGGATTCTCAGGCAAAAAAGGTGAAGGAATCGTCCGGGGTGGTGATCGTCAACTTGCGGCCCTCCGCCTTTTCGCAATGGCCGATCACTTTTCCTTCGATATGGTAACCGGCTGCAATGCGGATCAGTTCCGGGGCGATCTTCTCCGGGACGTAAAGTTCCATCCGGTGGCCCATGTTAAAGACCTTGTACATCTCATCCAACGGGGTGCCCGACTGTTCCCGGATCATGGTGAAGAGGGGAGGCACCGGGAACAGGTGATCCTTGATGATATGCAGATCCTCGATGAAATGCAGCACCTTGGTTTGTCCGCCCCCCGTGCAGTGGACCATCCCGTGGATCTCTTTCCGGAAGGAGTTCAGCATCACCCGGATCACAGGGGCATACGTACGGGTGGGGGAGAGCAGCATCTTTCCTACATTCATGCCTTCCACTGCAGTCGGATCCGTGAGCTTCAGCTTTCCGCAATAGACGAGCGATTCGGGCAGGGAAGAATCATAGCTTTCCGGGTAATCGGTGGCATAATTCTTTGCCAGGACATCATGCCGCGCCGACGTCAGCCCGTTGCTTCCCATGCCGCTGTTGTATTCCTTTTCGTAGGTAGCCTGGCCGTAAGAGGCAAGTCCCACGATCACATCCCCCGCCGAAATATTTGCATTGTCGATCACTTCCGACCGCTTCATCCGGCAGAACACCGTGGAGTCGATGATCAGCGTGCGGACGATATCCCCGGTATCCGCCGTTTCGCCTCCTCCGGAGCGTATCCCGATGCCCATTTCCCGGAGCGAAGCCAGGAACTCTTCGGTTCCGGTGATCAGTTCCGTGATCACGTCGCCCGGGATCAGGTGCTTGTTCCTGCCGATGCTCGAGGAAACGACGATGTTATCCGCGGCCCCCACGCACAGCAGGTCATCCAGGTTCATGACGATGGCGTCCTGGGCGATGCCTCTCCACACCGGGAGATCGCCGGTCTCCTTCCAGTAGAGGTAGGCCAGGGAGGATTTGGTGCCTGCACCGTCGGCGTGCATGAGGTTGCAATAAAGGTCGTCGCCGCCGGCCATATCGGGGAGGATCCTGCAAAACGCTTTCGGAAATAATCCTTTATCGAGGGAGCGGATGGCCCGGTGGATCTCTTCTTTTCCGGAAGAAACTCCCCGCCGTCCATATCTCGAATTGTCGCTCATTACTTGAAGATGAAC
This sequence comes from Bacteroidales bacterium, assembly GCA_035505995.1. Classification (GTDB taxonomy): domain Bacteria; phylum Bacteroidota; class Bacteroidia; order Bacteroidales; family FEN-979; genus DATJQF01. Next base: position 4,694 of record DATJQF010000197.1, on the reverse strand, counting down.
TTGCTCTCGTTCTGGTCGATGGTGAAGGAACCGAATCTGGAAAGGGTGTTTTCCCCCATCAGGAGCTGAACCCTGAGCTTTTTATTTACGGTCACCTCGAGGTCCTTTACCGTGTTGTTCCCAATCCGCATCTCATGGATCGTAAAGACCGCTTTGTCGGCAATCGTTCCTTCGCCCAGGATCTTCGTCACATCCCCCTTGAAATCGTTCTTGTCGATGATACCGGATTTCAGCATGCGGATAGCGGCATCCATGGAGATGAAGAATTCCTTTTCGTTCTTATCGTAATCAAAATTCATGGTCTGGCCATTCACGATGCAGGATGCTTCCAGGTTCCCGTCGGCGGTGATGGAATAGGCGACGTTATTCTCTTCGGGATTCTGCACGATCTCGATCTTGGCGGGCGCTACTTTAACTCCCGTGGGTTTCGGAACGAAATCGTTCCGGAGGATCGAGAACTCTGTCCTCCGGTTCAGGGAATGAGCGGCCTCTTTCGCCTGGGTGTTAGGCAGGGAGTTGATGAGGGAGTCGGTCAGGACGGTGCCGGCTTTGAAAAGGAATCCGTCCTTGACGATATCCTTGGTCAGCGTCCTCGGCACTCTCTTGCCGTATCCCTTGGCCACGAGGCGGTCGGGATCGATTCCGCGGGAAACCAGGTAATCCACCACCGACTGGGCCCGCTTCTGGGAAAGGACATCGTTGTATTCATCCGTATTGCGGGAGTCGGTATGGGCGGCCAGTTCAACCACGATGTTTTCGTTCGCATCGAGGGTCTCGATCAGTCCCTGCAGCGAATCCCTGAACTGCGGCTTGAGGTCCCACTTGTTCAGGTCGTACAGGATATCGGGGAGCACCACCGGTTTTTTCGGGATCGGCTTCAGCACCAGGTTGTGTTCAAGGTCCTTGCTTTTTTCCAGTCCCACCGTGGTTTCCTTGGCTTTCTCGTTGAAATAATCCTTCCGGGTCACCAGGATATCATAGGTGGTATTCGGCGCGATCTGGTTCTTGTTAAAGCTGTAATGCCCTTTCTCGTCGGTGTTGTAATCCACCATTTTCCCGTTGGTGCCGGTGATCCGGACCTTTGCGCCCTGGACCGGCTGCAGGGTGAGGTCGTCGGTGACCGTCCCTTCCAGGGTGAATACCAGTGGAGGCACAACAAAGGAGAGGATATCGTCCCGTCCCTTTCCGCCCGGCCGGTTCGAAGAAAAGTAGCCTTCCTCGGGCTCATCGGGATTAAAGGTGATGCCGAAATCGTCCCCCGGGGAATTGATCGGGTATTTCAAATTTTCAGGGGGGCTCCATTTGTCGTTGACCCTGACCGACCGGAAGATGTCGAGGCCGCCCATTCCCGGCAGGCCGTTGGAGGAATAATAAAGAATGCTGTCATCCCGGATATACGGGAACAATTCGTCGCCGGCCGTATTGATATCGGCTCCCAGGTTGATGGGATGCGACCAGGTTCCTTTTCCCTTTCCCTTGGCACGGGTGACCATCCAGATATCCTTGCCTCCGTATCCGCCGGGAAGATCAGCCGCGAAATAGAGGGTATTTTCATCGGAGGTGACGGTCGGATGTCCCATGACGGTGGTGCTGTCGCCTCCGAGGTCGATCTTTTCGGGATCTCCCCATGCCTGGGCCCCGAGGCGGGGGATCCGGTAAATTCCGCATCCGTTCTTCTTTTCAGGGGCATTATAGCAACGGGTGAAATAGAGGACGGTATACCGGCTGTTGAATTTGGCGGCCCCTTCGTTGGCCTTAGTGTTCAGCGTTCCCGACTGGTCGGCCGGGACCGGGGTGCTCCAGTCTCCCTTACGATCCTTGCGGGCGATGAAAAGATCCGAGAACTCAAGACCGGTCCAGTTATCGATATCCTTCCCCACCGATCCGTTCCGGTCGGAGGTAAAAATGATCGTGCTGTGCGTCTTGTCCGCATAATCCGGTGCAAATTCATCATCCTTGGTGTTGATCTTTTTCTCCCATTGCACATCGTATTTCGTCGGGTTCTTGATCCATTCCTTGGCGAGGTTGCAGGAGGAGATCCCCATCTCTCCGCGTTTGTCGTCCGGTACGGCCGCCTGGTAGGCCTTGTACTGGTTGATCGCCTCGTCGTAATTGCCGTTCGATTTCAGGGCATTGGCATAATACAGGTAGATCCGGGGTTCTTTCTTGATATACTTGCTGGTCAGCAAGCGCTTGTAGGCGATCTCCGCTTTCTTCGTATTGTTCATCATGCGGTAGCATTCCGCCATCCGGAAGGAGATCCGCTCCTTTTCCTCCTTGTTCTTTTTGATCTTGGAATAGGCTTTCTGGTAACGGGTGAGGGCAAGCAGGTACTGCTGGTCGGCGAAAGATTCGTCAGCGGCTTTGGTGAATTTATTCTGAGCGACAGAAGAGAGGGAACAAAGGAAGACAAGAGGAAGAAGGATTCCCAGGACTTTCTTCATATAGATTTGGTTGATCCTAATCAAAAAACCTAATTAGCCGCTTAATATTGCTGTTACAAAAATAAAAAAAGTCCCGCAACTTTTACGGGACTTTTATTCCTGGCAGAATGGTCAGGCCCTTGCTTTGGCCAGCTCTTTTCTTTCTTTCCGTTTTTTCCGCAACATGATCACGTCGTAGGCGATGGGTGTTGCGTTGAAAACGGAGGAGTAGGTACCGGAGACCACCCCGATCAGCAGGGCGAACATGAATCCCCGCAGCACTTCCCCGCCGAAGATAAAGATCACGATCAGGGTGACCAGAGTGATGCCGGACGTATTGATGGTCCGGCCCAGGGTGCTGTTGATAGCCGCGTTGATATTGTTGGCCAGGTCCCGTTTCGGGTAAAGCCGGTTATATTCCCGGATCCGGTCGAAGATGATGACCGTATCCATGATGGAATACCCGATGATGGTGAGCAATGCCGCGATAAACGACTGATCCACCTCCATGCCGAAGGGCAGGATGCCGTGGAACAGCGTAAAGAACGTTATGATGACGAGGGTATCGTGGAACAGCGAGACCACGCCTCCCAGCCCGTACTGCCAGTTCCGGAACCGGATGGCAATATAGATGAAGATGATGATCAGGGCGAAGAAGACGGCGAAAACGGCCTGCCAGATCAGGGCGTAAGAGATGGTCGGGTCCACCCGCTGGGAGCTAAGTTCCCCGATGATCTTCTTCGGATCGTTGGATTTGAACTGGGCGTAAGTGATGGGGTTTTTATAGGATCCTTTCACCCCTTCAAACAGCCGGGAAGAAACGATCGAATCGGCTGAGGTCGAACGGTCGTTGATCAAATATTTCGTGGTGATCTTCACCTGGTTGTTCGGCCCGAAGGTCTTCACTTCCGGGGCTTCTCCCATCGTCCTGGCCAGGGATGCGCGAAGTGCATTGGTGGAAACATTCTGATCGAACCGCACGATATAGCTTCTTCCTCCCGTGAAGTCAAGTCCCGGATCCAGTCCGCGGATGAAGATGCTGATGATGCCGGGTACGATGATGCACAGCGAAAGGATATACATCTTATGCCTGAGCCCGATGAAATCGATATGGGTTTTCGTGAAGGCATTCAGGGTCAGCCTGTTGCCAACAGTAATATTCATATTCCGGTCGAGCATCCATTCGAAGCAGAGGCGGGCAATGAAGATGGAGGAGAAGAGCGAGAGGAGCAACCCGATCACCAGGGTAGTGGCAAAGCCCTGCACCGGACCCGATCCGAAGATATAGAGCACAATCCCGGTGAGGATGGTGGTGACGTGTCCGTCGATGATGGCCGAAAGCGCATGATGGAAGCCGTCTTTCACGACCAGGCGCAATCCTTTCCCGGCTCGGATCTCTTCCCGCATTCGCTCATAGATGATGACGTTCGAGTCGACCGCCATAGCGAGGGTCAGCACGATACCGGCAATCCCCGGGAGGGTCAGGACCGCCCCGATGGAGGCGAGCACCCCGAACAGGAAAAATACGTTGGCAAAGAGGGCGATGTCCGCCACATGTCCGGCTCCGTTGTAATAGAGCGACATATACAGCAGCACGCCGATGAAAGCGATGATGAAGGAGATCAACCCGGCGTTGATGGATTCTTTCCCCAGAGAGGGGCCCACCACTTCTTCCTGCACGATACGGGCGGGAGCGGGCAGCTTGCCGGCCTTCAGGATGTTGGCCAGGTCCTGCGCTTCTTCCACGGTCATCGTGCCGCCGGTGATGGAGGACATCCCGTTCGGGATCTCCCCGTTCACGTTCGGGTAGCTGTACACGTACCCGTCCATGACGATGGCGATCTGCTTACCCACGTTTTCGCCGGTCAGTCTTTTCCAGACCCTGGCGCCTTCCCCGTTCATCGACATGGAGACTTCGATCCTGCCGTTCTGGTCATAATCCTGCCGGGCATTGGTGATCACGTCGCCTCCCAGCGCCGGCGAACCGTCGCGGGAAGTGACTTTCAGGGCCACGAGCTGCAGCACATCCTTGGCTTCGGCTCTCGGAGGTTTCACGGTCCAGGCCAGCTTCAGGTCGCGCGGGAAAAACGATTTGACCATGCGGAGCATGTAATTCACCCGGGCGGTATCCTTGATGAAGGACTGGCCGACCATGGCAGTCTGCCCGACAACATATTTGCCATCCTTATCCGGATAGATATTGGGATTCAGGTAAGCAAACAGCGGGTTTTTCTTGGCATATTCCTCGAACGACTGGCTCCTTTTGGCCGC
>DATJQF010000196.1:0-9693 GCA_035505995.1 Bacteroidales bacterium | reverse complement strand
CTGTTCGGACATCTGCCGGATGATGCCCGCATCTCGCAGGAGTTTGCGAATGAGTTGCTGGAGGAAGGGATTTATGTCATCGGGTTTTATTACCCCGTGGTCCCCCGCGGGAAATCGAGGATCCGGGTGCAGATCAGTGCGGCTCACAGCCGGGAGCAGATTGATTTTGCATTGAAAAAATTCAGGAAGGTAGGGAAGAAGCTGGGAGCGGTGTAACCCGCCCCTCCCCCAGACCCCACGCCATTCGGGGAGGGGGCGATGGTTAAGAAATATTACATGATATACGGGATCGGAACGGACCTTATCGAAGTACCGCGGATCAAAGCGGTGATGGAAAAGGATATCGGGTTCCGGGAAAAGATCTTCACCCCGGGCGAGATCGCTTATTGCGAGGGCATGAAGAACAAGCACCAGCACTACGCTGCCCGGTTCTCTGCCAAGGAAGCTTTTATGAAAGCCATCGGAACCGGATGGAGATTCGGGATCCGGTTTGCCGATATTGATGTGTACCATGATGAATTCGGGAAGCCGCTGATCCGCCTTTCCGGCAAAGCAGAAGAGCTGGTCCGGAAAGAAGGGATTACAAAAATTCATGTATCTTTATCGCATGTTAAGGAGATGGCTACTGCTGTCGTGGTGGTGGAGGGGGGAGGATGAAAACAGAGGATAGAATACTAAAACAAACTAGAAATATGTCGCACATCGGATCTTACGAAGAAAGAGCAAAAAATTTCAGCTGGAAAATTGCTGAGGATGAACTGGGATACAAACCGGGGGACCGCATCAATATCGGATGGATGTGTTCCGACCGGATCTGCCAGATCGGGAAAGCAAATAAAATGGGGCTGATCTGGGAAGGAGCCACCGGGATCGAAAAGAAATACACGTATAATGATATCCGGCTGGTGACCAATACCGTCGGACAATTTCTCCGCGACCTGGGGATCCAGCCCGAAGACCGTGTTTGTCTGTTCATGGACAAGATCCCGGAACTCTACCTGGGGTTCCTGGGGATCCTGAAGATCGGGGCGATCGCCCAACCTTTGTTCTCCGCATTCGGTGATGAATCGCTGTTCATCCGGCTGGAGAATGCACAAACCCGCGCCATCATCACCCAGAAGAAGCATGTTCCCAAAGTGAGAAAGATCCTGGATAAAATGCCGTTCCTCGAGTTTATCATCGTGGTGGACCAGGATCCCGGCAAGCCTTTGCAGCAACGGGAAGTGGCCTTTGACATGGATCATGCCCCGAAAGTGGAAAGCCTGGAACTCCATCCCACCTACGCAGAATCGCCGTCGGTCCTGCATTATACCTCCGGCACCACCGGGCAGCCGAAAGGGGTGAAGCACGTCCATTATTCCCTCATCTCCCAGTACCTGACCTCCAAGTGGGTGCTGGACCTGCAGGATGACGATATTTACTGGTGCACCGCCGATCCGGGCTGGGTCACGGGCACCTCGTACGGAATCATCGGCGCCTTCAGCAACGGGGTGACCCAGTGTGTGCTGGATGCGGGCTTCTCGGCCGACAACTGGTACAGGTTCATCGAGAAACACCGTATCTCGATGTGGTATTCGGCTCCCACCGCCATCCGTTCCCTGATGAAAGCCGGCGATGAAGTCGTAAAGAAATACGATCTCTCCTGCCTGCGTCACCTCGCTTCAGTGGGAGAACCCCTGAATTCGGAAGCGGTCATCTGGTCGGAGAAAGTTTTCGGGAAGCCTTTCCTGGATACTTACTGGCAGACCGAAACCGGAAGCATCATGATCAGCAATTATCCCGGGATGAAGATCAAACCAGGCTCGATGGGGAAACCTTTCCCCGGCATTAATGCAACGGTGATCGATGCAGAAAAATACGAGCCCTTCGGGGAACCCGGTAAAATAGGACTGATCGCCATCCGGCCGCCCTGGCCGTCGATGATGCGGACCTACTGGAACAACGAGGCTACCTATAAGAATAAATTCAAGAACGGCTGGTATCTTCCCGGAGACCGCTCCAGCATCGACAGTGAAGGATATTTCTGGTTCGTCGGCCGCGACGACGATGTGATCAACACGGGCGGACACCTGGTCAGCCCGTTCGAAGTGGAATCGGCCTTGCTGGAACACCCGGCCGTAGCGGAATCCGCCGTAGTCAGCAAGCCCGATTTCGTGAACATGGAAGTAGTGAAGGCCTTTGTGACCCTGAAGCCTGGATTCGTCGCCAGCAAGGACCTCGACCTGGATATCATGAACTTTGTCAGGAAAAAGCTCAGCCCGCTGGCCATGCCGCAGGAAATCGAGTTCATTGAATCCCTCCCGAAGACCCGCAGCGGGAAGATCATGCGGAGGATCCTGCACGCGAAGGAGTGGGGAGAGGAGATCGGCGATACAAGTACACTTGAAAATGATTAATTAACCAAAATAAGGAGAACACCCAATGGAAGAAATGAAAGAAATTGTCCGCAACTACGTCGTGAAAGAGTATGTGGAAGATGATACGGAGGTCAACTACGACACCCCGCTGATCTCGGGAGGTATCGTCGATTCGTTTTCGATGGTTTCGCTCAAGCGGTTCCTGGAAAACAAGTACAATATTTCCATCCCGGATGATAAAGCCACTCCGGAAGCCTTCGACTCAGTCAATAAGATCGTCGCACTCGTACTGGAATACACTAAATAATAAGGAGAGAACACATGGCATACTCAGACAAAACCCGCGGCATGTACCAGGAGATCCTCCAGGGAATGCAAAGCGCGGGACTATTCAAACAGGAACGCTTTATCCATTCTGCCCAGGCCGCTGATATCGAGGTGGAATTCCCCACCGGTTCCTCCCTGAAAAAGGTCATTAACATCTGTGCCAACAATTACCTGGGACTGTCGAGCCACCCCGACGTGGTGGAAGCAGCCCACGAAGGCCTGCGGACCCATGGCTACGGGATGTCGTCGGTGCGGTTCATCTGCGGAACACAGGATATCCACAAGCAGCTGGAGAAGATGATCACGGAATTCCTCGGAACCGAAGATACGATCCTGTTCCCCTCCTGCATGGATGCGAATGCCGGCGTATTTGAAGCCGTTCTTACCAAAGATGACGTAATGATCTCCGACCGACTGGTGCATGCCTCCCTCGTCGACGGGATCCGCCTTTGCAGCGCCATGCACGACACCTTCAAGCATTCCGATATGGAGCACCTGGAAGAGAAGCTGCAGCTCCATAACGACAAGCGCCTGAAAATGGTCATTACGGACGGTGTGTTCTCCATGGACGGCGACACCGCCAAGCTCGACAAAATGGTGGAGCTTTGCGAAAAATATGATGCGATGCTGCTGGTGGACGAATCGCATTCCAGCGGATTCATAGGGAAGACCGGCAGGGGCACGCATGAAAAATGCGGGGTGCTCGGCAAGATCGATGTGATCACCACTACCTTCGGAAAAGGATTGGGAGGAGCCTCCGGCGGATGCGTATCCGGAAGGAAAGAAATTGTTGAGATGTGCCGCCAGAAGGCCAGGCCTTACCTGTTCTCCAATACCATCGCTCCCCCGGTCGTGGCGGGAGTCATCAAGGTCCTCGAGATCCTTTCGGCGACCACGGAACGTCGTGACAAGCTGGAAAAGAACACCGAGTTCTGGAGAAAAGGGCTGACCGAAGCCGGACTGATCATCAAGGAAGGCGATACCCCGATCGTTCCGGTGATGCTCTTCAATGCCAAGCTCTCCCAGGATTTTTCACGCGACCTGTATGAAGAAGGCATTTATGCCATAGGATTCTTCTTCCCGGTGGTTCCGCAGAGCCAGGCCAGGATCCGCACCCAGATCTCAGCCGGTCACGAGATGCATCACCTGGAGAAAGCGCTGGAAGCCTTCCGGAAAGTCGGCAAGAAATATGATATCCTCGGCAAGAGCAAGCAGGAGATCATCGCTAAGTACGGAATGTAAAACAGAGGGTGAGAAGGTGAAATCGTGAAATGGTGAAAAACAAAAAATTTCACCATTTCGCCATCTCACGATTTCAGGATTTTTACTATGGAACAAAAATTAGCAAACCCCGCTCCCCTGGGCCTGATGGGGTTCGGGATGACCACGATCCTTTTGAATATCCATAATGCCGGGTTCTTCCCGGTGAGCGACCTGGTGCTGGCCATGGGCATCTTTTATGGCGGCATTGCCCAGATCATTGCCGGGCTGATGGAATTCAAAAAAGGGAACACCTTCGGCACCACGGCCTTCACATCCTACGGACTCTTCTGGCTTTCCCTGGTAGCGATCTTCGTGCTGCCGGATCTTGCCGGAGGCAAAGGGGTGCGGAGCGCGGATGCATATGTGGGATGGTATCTCTTCCTTTGGGGCGTCTTCACCTTTTTCATGTGGCTGGGCACCTTCGGGAGAAGCAAGATGCTGCAGGTGGTATTCCTTACCCTGTGGATCCTTTTCTTCCTGCTGGCGATTCACATGTGGACCGGGTCCACGGTCATTGTCAGGATCGCCGGATGGGAAGGGATCATTTGCGGAGCATCGGCAATTTATCTTGCCATGGCGGAGGTGCTGGAGGAAGTGCGAGGCAAGAAGGTGCTGCCATTTTAAAAGCGTGACGCGTGACGCGTTACACCTCACAAATTACGGCTCTTTCCGGAAATCTTCCTCTGAAGTAATCGTGATCTCTTTTTTCCCGGCTTTCACCAGATCCCGGTTGATAACGGGAAGTTCTTTATCCTTCATGGAATTCAGATCCGCGTTGACCTTGTCGATCTGGGAGACCAGTTCATTGAGACCGGTGAGCTGACTGTCGGTGGGACGTCCCTGGTAGCTCATGACGGAGCCGTAGATGAACCCGATCTTTTCGCGAAGACGTTCTTCTCCCGTGACCTTTCCTTCCTTCACGGCGACAATCTTGCCATGCAGGGAATCCGCTTTATCCGCCAGATCCTTCAGCTTTTTTGCAAGGGATTTTGGAGCTCCGCTCAGATTTTTCAACGCACCGTCGCGGATATCCTTCGCCTGGCGGTCGGTATAAGCCAGCGATTCGAGGATATGATAAGTCTTCATCAGCATGTCCTGTCTCAATTGACGGTCGGCAATGGAATAAGGTGATCTGGGATCAAACAGGAGGCGGATCTTCGTTTCGTACACTTTGTCATCGATCGTCAGGCGGGCCGTATATTCGCCCGGGGAAACGAAAGGACCGGTCATGGCCTCTCCCTCCATCTGCGGGGAGGCAGGCACCTTGGGGGGCTTCATCCTGACATTCCAGTACACCACATTCACCCCTTTCCTTAAACCCACCGGAAGTTCCTGGAGCATCTTTCCGTCGCCGTCATAGATCTTAAGATCCATTTTTCCGAAAATATGCCTTTTCCTGAGGTAATAAACGATGGGAGCAGCTTCAGGACTCGAAGGGCCTACAAATTCATCATCCCCGTTGAATTTCTGGGCGCCGTTCATCTCGTGAATAATGTAATCCTTTGTTGAAAGGAACACCGCATCCGAATTCAGGTTCTCCGGGGTGATCTGCCGGAAAGGCGTGAGATCGTCAATGATCATGACCCCGCGTCCATGGGTGGCCAGGACGAGCGATTGCTCGCGGGGTTGAAAAGCCATATCCATCACCGGGACCTTAGGAACCTTACCGGTGAACCTCGTCCAGTTCTTTCCGCCATCCGCCGAGATATACAGTCCTCCTTCGGTTCCGAGAAAAAGCAGCTTCGGATTCACGATATCTTCCCTGATGACATGGCAATAGGCTTTGATCACGGTATCGGCCAATGCGGTCCAGGTTTTCCCCAGGTCAGAAGACGTGAAAACGTAAGGCGTCTTATCGCCGGTGCGGTGCCCGTCGAAGGTTGCATAAACCGTATTTTTATCGTAAAGACCCGGATAAACATAAGAGCACCAGGTGTTGGCCGGAAGTCCCGGAATGTTCTTAACCACGTTGGTCCAGCTCTTACCGCCATCGGCCGTTACCTGAAGATTCCCGTCGTCCGTGCCGACCCAGATGATCAGGCTGTCGAGCGGCGATTCATTGATCGTATAGATCGTGCAATGATTTTCCGCCGACGAGTTATCGATGGTGAGTCCCCCCGATTTTTCCTGTTTTTCCTGCTCCGGGTTATCAGTGGTAAGATCGGGCGAGATCCGGATCCAGGTATCCCCGCGGTTATTGGTTTTGTAGAGATACTGGGCACCGGTGTAGAACCGGTTCGAGGTGGGACTGAATACCAGCGGGGCATTCCAGTTGAACCGGAGGTCTTTCGTGTCCTTATCCTTGAACGGGATCAGCGATTTATATTCGCCGGTTCTCTTGTAATACCTTGCGATATGCCCGCCCTGGAACTGCCAGTAAAGGATATTCGAATCGAGCTTGTCGCAGTATACATAAAAGCCGTCGCCGAATCCGACGCTCTGCCAGTCGCAGTTGGTGATCCCGCCGCCGGCCTGCGAAGGGGCGTACCAGGACCCGTTATCCTGCAAGCCGCCGTAAACATTGAAGGGATAGGCATCGTCCGTGCTCACATGATAGAACTGGGCCACCGGCAGGTTTCGCAGGAATTTCCAGGTATTGCCTTTATCCATGGAGAAGTAGATCCCTCCGTCGGTACCCATATACACCATGTTGTTGTCCTTTTTGCTGATATACAATACATGGCAGTCGCTGTGATAATTTCCTCCTTCCACCGATGCGCCCATGAAGGTCCTGCCGCCGTCGGTGCTTTTGAAGATCGTAAACCCGGGTTTATAAAGTATGTTGGTATCGACCGGATCCGTGAGGATGTTAGAGAAGTAAAAGGGGCGGTCGGTCACCGCCTGTGATTCCGTGACCATTTGCCAGGTGAGGCCTTTGTCCGTTGAACGGTAAAGCCCGGACTTTGCAGCCTCGATCAATGCATATACGAGTTCCGGTTTCACCGGGGATACCGAAAGCGCAACCCTTCCCAGGATCCCGTCGGGAAGTCCTTTTGTGATCCTGGTCCAGGTTTTGCCGCCGTCGGCCGACCGGAACAACCCGCTTCCCCTGCCGCCCGAGCTGAACGACCAGGGCGTTCTCCTGAACTCCCAGAACCCGGCATACAGAATATCGGGATCTTTCCAGTCGATGGCCACATCGCTGCACCCGGTGTTCTCGTCAACGTACAGGATCTTTTCCCAGGTCTTGCCGCCGTTAGTGGTCTTGTACAGGCCCCGGTCGGGACTTGAATTCCACAGGTTCCCGAGCGCGGCTACATAAACAATATTAGGATCTTTCGGATGAACGACAATACGTGCAATACGCTCGGTTTTTTCCAGCCCCATTTTTTTCCAGTTATCCCCGCCGTCGGTGGTTTTGTAAATCCCGTCGCCTGCCGAAGTGGAATTCCTGACCCATACTTCACCGGTTCCAACCCACACCGTATCCGGGTGGTTCTGATCGATGGTGATCGCCCCGATGGATTGATTGTATTTGTCGAAAACGGGCTTGAAGGTGGTGCCCCAGTTCCTGCTTTTCCAGACCCCCCCGCTTGCTGCGCCTGCATACAAGATCCCGGGGTTACGGTCCACCGCATCCAGCGCGGAAATGCGCCCGCTCATCGTCGCAGGCCCGATCTGCCGGACGGACAGATCCCCAAAAGTTTCTTCCGTAATTCTGACCGGGGATTGGGCGACCCCGGCGGTTGCCAGAAACCATACACTGAGGGCAGCCAGTATTCCTGCATTTTTAATCATATCCATGGATTTTAGACCGGGTTATTTTTTGACCGGTTTGACAAAAAGGCTGTCGTTGATCTCTTTGTTGATCTCGATGGTCGAAAGCTGAACCTCATTGGTCACTTCGCCGTTCATTCCTTTGAATTTATTCTGGAGCGTATAGGGCATCAGGACTCCTTCCACCGGCTTGTAGTTGGTGAAATCGGTTTCGCTTTCCAGTTCATTGCCCTGGATCTTTGTGTTATCGACCACTTTCAGCACAACGAAATTATCCTCATCGATATAAAATATTTCCGTATCGCCGTCCGGTTTCGTCAGCTTGATCTTATAAGCCTGCGATCCTTCCACCTGGTCCTTTCCCTGCAGCTCGACGGTGTATCCTTTTTCCTTCCAATGATATAAGGCTCCTTCGAAATCGCCCTGATCCTTCAGGTTCTTGGATTCATCGGCAGTCATATCCTGGGGTTCGGTGGAACCCGACCAGGGGATCACGGACCATCCTTTTTGTCCGTCAAAAGCCTGGATCATCCTGGATCCCTGGATATCCACTTCCATCCGCATCATTTGGGGGCGTTTTTTATAATACCGGAATGGGTATTCGGTCCCCATGGTATTGGATTTTCCTTCACAATAAATGGTCTTGAAATCCTTCATTTTCTCCAGTCCGGTCGCCTGGTAATATTTTGAAAGGATCTCATCCAGTCCCGGATCCTGGCATTTTCCGCTGAACCCGCTCAGGACCAAGATCCCTACCAGGTAAAAAATAATGTTTTTCATTTTTCGATTGTATTTATTTTCTGTTGCAATTATAACGCAATTCTTATTTAGAATGATATAAAATTACAAAACTATTTGACTTCCGGTGACAAATGGCTATGCTCAACCTCCGGATATTCCCTGTTTCTTATGGATCCCGGCCGGCCGGCTGAGAAGCCGGCTTTCCTCCCGGCTCAGGGCAGGCTTACCTTTTCAATGAAATAATTCCGGGCATAAGAATAGGGATAGTAGCTGCTTGCGGTAGTGGAACTCAGGCAGATCAACTGATTGTCCTTATAAAAGATCCGGGTCGGGTACCCCAGGGTATTGATCTCCTGGATCAGACTGTACCCGGGATTGCTGAAGAGAAGGATTTTCTTGTAATTCGAACAGCACACATAGATCGTGGAAAGATCCGGCTTGAAGTCGAAGTCCGAGAACTGGTAATTTCCGTAAGGGAGGGTCACGATGTATTGTAACGACGTATCTATGATCGTTCCCTCGTAGGAGGTAATGAGCCGGCTTCCGTCGGGGAACATCCGCAGGATATGCTGATCGACTTCGTATTCTAAATATCCCGAATGGGAGGCCACCAGGTTCCCGCTCCCGTCGTACACCAACGAGTAAATATCGGAATAGGAGGAACTTTCCAGTCCCATCATCCGGGTATGGGTTCCCGGCACCAGTTTCAGGCGAACTCCGCTGCTGTACAGGTAATTTTCAGAGATCTCAGCCTTGGTCACGCAGTCGAAGACCCGGATCCCCTCGTCGTACCACCCGTTAACCGAACCATTCGCGAAAAGCTTGTTATCGTTAAAAACAACGGATTCCACGCTTTCTCCGAAATTGATCTGATCAATCTTATTAAGGGTTTCGGCATCATATATGAAGATCCAGCCATCTTTCCTGGGAACATAGATCTGCTTTGCATTGTTCACCACCCCGTAATCGCAAAACCCGATCTGGGCATTGGTGTTAACGGATTTTTCAATCGTATGGGTCTCAAAATTCAGGCGGGTGATCTTGCCGCTGTCCGATTCGAAAACATAAAAAATATTATTCTGAAGATCCGGGATAACATCATTCAGCGTAAAGGAAAAGGTCTTGATCTCCGGTCGCTCGTAGGTCTTGATGTTGCTGTAAATGATCTGAGGACTGTAGGGATCGCCGGTAGTGATGTATCCCACCACCTGGTATTCGAGGTAAGAGGTATAGGGCACGTCGGTATCGGTATAGGTTTTCGTGGAAGGATCCGTAATGCTTTTGATCA
>DATJQF010000195.1:0-12282 GCA_035505995.1 Bacteroidales bacterium | reverse complement strand
CTCCTTCTCCCAGGGCCACCCCTTGTTCACCTCCAACATGATGGTGGAAGGCAAGTTCTATTACGGCTTCATCTACGCCCATCACCTGGAGCTGGAGCTGTTCAACAGCCACCTGCCGGCTTTTGAGATCAACCTGCAGCAGGAAACCTACGGGAAAATGAAATGGGAACGCTATTTCGCGTATCCCCAGATCGGCGTCAGTCTTCTCTATTCCCCTCTCGGGAAATCCCCCATTCTCGGGGATGCTTATGCCTTGTTCCCGTTCATTAACTTCCCGCTGGTCCGTTCCGGGAATTTCATGCTGGGGTTCCGTTTCGGACTCGGTGTCGGCTACCTGACGAAAAAATTCGACCGGACCCTGAACTACCAGGATATCGCCATCGGCTCCCATTTCAACGCCGCGGTGAATATCATGCTGGAAGCACGGTACCGGCTCAGCTACCGGCTGACATTGTCGGCCGGGATCACCCTCCAGCACTTTTCGAACGGTTCGCTGAAGACGCCGAACTATGGTCTCAATCTCCCGATGGCCAATGTAGGACTGGCGTACCGCCTGGTCAGGGAAAACAGGAAAATCAGCGACCACGTCTATCCTCCCACCGAGCCTTTCGAGGCCATCATCCGCCACCGGATCGATTTTTATTTCGGCCTCGCCCTCGGGTACAAGAACATGCAGGCGGAATACGGGAAGAATTTCATCGTGTATCATATTTATGAGAATACCCTGTTCCCGGTCAGCCGGAAAAGCAAATTCGGTTTCGGATTCGACCTTTCCTACGACCCGTCCCATATCACGATCCTGGAGGCGCAGGGGGACACGGTCACCAACAAGCTGAAGATCCTGCGGCCCGGCATCAATGCGGCCTACGAGCTCGTGATGTCGCGGCTGGGGGTTTTTCTCAATATCGGGTATTACCTGGGCGGGGCGGAAAAGAGCAACGGGCCCTTTTACGAAAAGCTGGCCCTCCAGTACGATTTTCTGAAGAATTTTTTTGCCAGCGTTATGCTGAAAGTCCATTGGGGACGCGCCGATTATATCGGCTGGGGATTGGGTTACCGGTTCAACACCTATTATGGAAGAAAAACGATCAAATAAAATCGCGCCGGCCCTGGCCTGGATCCTGCCGGCCCTGCTCCTGGCCATACTGGTGTATGACGGCTGCACCAAGTCGGGAGGGGAATGCCTGACCAATACCGGGCCCATTGTCACGGAAGACCGCGGCATCTCGGGGTTCGACAGCATTCATGTCACCGATTATGTGAACCTGCTGATCACCCAGGATTCGGTAGAAAAAGTCGTGGTGGAAGCCGGAAAGAATATCATCGGGGGCATTTCCACCACGCTCGCGGGCCGGGAACTGTTTATCGGGAACAACAACAAGTGCAACTGGCTCCGCGATTATAACAAACCGATCAACGTTCATATCTCGGTCAGGAACCTCCTGCATATTTATTACAATGCGTCGGGAAATATCACCAGCCAGGATACGCTGCATTCCGATTCCCTTAAAGTCGAAGCGTGGGGAGGCTGCGGAACGATCGAGCTGACGGTGCGCATCCCGCAGGGCTATTTTACCCTTCAGCAGGGCACGGCCACCATCATCCTGCATGGGTTCTGTACCATCAACTCCATTTATTCCAAGGACTACGGCCTGATCCGGGCCGACGACCTGAAATCCGGATATACCTTTGCCAAGAACAGCGGATCCAACGACTGCTATGTCAATGCCAGCCAGTACCTGGAAGCGACGATCCAATCCATCGGGAACATTTACTACGGGGGGAATCCGGCGGCCCTGGTTACGCACATCAACGGCACCGGTCAGGTGATCCCTTTGTAATCAGTAAGCTCTGGCAAATACGACCCGGCCCTGGGAAGGCTTCCCGGTAAGAATGCATTTTCCGTTCTCGACCGGGTTATTCAGCGGGATCACCCGGATGGTCGCCTTGGTCTCCGCCTTGATCTTCTCTTCGGTTTCTGACGTTCCGTCCCAGTGGGCATAGATGAATCCGCCCTTCGAATCGAGGATATCCGTGAACTCCTTCCACGTATTCGCATAGAAGGTATTATTCTCCCGGAAGGCCAGCGCCTTCTCAAAGAGATTTTGCTGGATCTGGTCCAGCAGGTGGACGACTTTATTTTCCAGGTCGGTCAGCCGCAGGGTTTCTTTTTCCAGGGTATCCCGCCGGGCGATCTCCACGGTCCCGTGCTCAAGGTCCCTCGGACCGATCGTGATCCTCACCGGCACCCCCTTGAATTCATGCTCGGAGAATTTCCACCCCGGGGTATGGGTCTCCCGGTTGTCATACTTTACCGAGATATTCCTGGATTCCAGGGATCTGAGAATAGGCTGTACCTTTTCCGTGACCAGGGCCAGCTGTTCCGCGGTTTTGAAAACCGGGACGATGACAACCTGTACGGGGGCCAGCCTGGGAGGCAGGACCAGCCCGTTGTTATCGGAATGGGCCATGATCAGCGCACCCATCAGCCGGGTGGAAACTCCCCAGGAAGTGGCCCAGACGTAATCCAGCTGGTTGTCCCGGTTCAGGAATTTCACATCAAAGGCCTTTGCAAAATTCTGCCCGAGAAAGTGGGACGTACCGCATTGCAGGGCTTTTCCATCCTGCATCAACGCTTCAATGGCGTAAGTCTCCAGCGCACCGGCAAACCGCTCGTTCGGACTTTTGGTTCCCGTCAATACCGGGATGGCCATCCAGTTCTCGGCAAAATCGGCATACACTCCCAGCATGGTCGAGGCTTCCAGGATAGCTTCCTCCTTCGTGGCATGGGCGGTATGACCTTCCTGCCAGAGGAATTCTGCGGTCCTCAGGAACAGCCGGGTCCTCATCTCCCAACGCACCACATTCGCCCACTGGTTGATGAGGATGGGAAGGTCCCGGTACGATTTGATCCAATCCCGGTAAGAATTCCAGATGATCGTCTCGGAAGTGGGGCGGATCACCAGCTCCTCCTCCAGCCTGGCCGATTCATCCACCACCACTCCTTTACCCTCCGGGTCATTTTTCAGCCGGTAGTGGGTGACCACGGCACATTCTTTGGCGAAGCCTTCCACATGACTGGCTTCGCGCGAGAAAAAACTTTTAGGGATGAAAAGGGGAAAATAGGCATTCACATGACCCGTTTCCTTGAATTTCCGGTCGAGGGTCGACTGGATCCTCTCCCATATCGCATACCCGTGCGGCTTGATCACCATGCAGCCCCGCACGGCCGAATTCTCGGCAAGATCCGCTTTGATAACCAGATCGTTATACCATTGCGAATAATTTTCTTCCTTTGATGCAAAATCTTTGGCCATGCTCTATTGTGGTATGATATTTGCTATTTTTTTGCCCGTTATTTCCATCGCAAAAGTATAAAAAAACATAAACCCAATGATTGACCGTCCCTTACAAACTCTCTCCACAGGAGGCAACATCATGAAAAAAATAATGCTTTTAGCCGGCCTGGTTATCTTTTTGACCGCCGGTTGCACCACGCAAAAAAATGCCACGACCAGCAATGATGATGTCTATTATCAGAAGCCGGGAAAGGTAAAGGATGCGTCTCAGCCCGTATCTCAGAATGTAGATCTCTCGGCGCCAAAGGATGTGGCGGTGGTGGACACCACTGCCGCACCCGTTGCCGGCGCTTCTTCCGGAGGCTGGTATGACGACTACAATGATTATTCCGCGCGGATCAAGCGGTTTGATCATCCGGCGCCCAATGCCACCTATTTCGATGATATTTATACAACCCCCGACAGCACCCAGCAGAATCAGTCATACGGGGGTGATAATAATTATTATGGATCCGGATCGAATTGCTGCTGCTGCGATAATTACTGGGGCGCTTCATTCTCCTTCGGTTTCGGTTATGGATGGGGATATCCTTACTATGGGTACTATCCTTACTGGGGATGGTACTCTCCCTGGTATTATTATCCCTGGGATTACTGGTACGGTTATTACCCGTATTACCCCTATTATCCTTATTACCAGTACCCCTATTACGCAAGTTCCTATTACGGCCCGCGCAGGACGCTTAATGATAACAACGGGACCGGCCAAAGGGAGAATAATGGCGGCGGTGGAGCCCCGGTTACGGCAAATGATAATTCGCGTTCCTCTGTCAATAACAATCCGGGTTCTTCCGGAACAGTCCCCGTCGATCCGAAAAAGAACGGCGGTACCGACCCGAAAGTGAGACCAGCCGGCCAGACCGCGACTGCCGTACATGCTGATAATAACAACGGCACACCACCGCGGACCGACGGACAAGTGCAGCCCCAGCGGCAGCCCAGTCCCGTACAAAGGTCGACCGTTGATCCTAAAAGTGCCGGGGAAAAAAGGCTGCCTCCCGACCAGCAGAAATATAATTATACGCGGAGTCGCACCGCACCGGCAGGAACTTACCAGCGTCCGGCAAACAATGCTACGGGTCAGGGAAGAACCCCCGCTCCGAGGTATGTCCGTCCCGGATACTCCAATCCGAACTCCCGTGGCGGAGAAACCCAGGTGTATTCACCCCCGGCCTACCGCCAGGCTAAATCGAGCCAGGAATACCTCAACCCGAGGGTCCAGGGAAATGTGAACACGGCCCGGCCCGCCAACCAGAACCGTACCTATACCCAGCCGGGAAATGTGCGTCCCGGCACCGTGCAGCCGCAGAACAGGTCCTATCCGCGGAGCAACACGGCCCCTTCCAATAATTCCCGTACCTACAGCTCTCCGTCGAGATCCTATTATTCTTCCCCCGCTTATTCCTCACCTTCCAGGTCCTACTCTTCCCCGGGGTATTCCTCTCCTTCCAGAAGCGGAGGAGGATATTCCGGAGGAGGACATTCGGGCGGAGGCGGCGGATATTCCGGTGGCGGACATTCCGGCGGAGGCGGCGGTGGAGGATACTCCGGCGGAGGCGGCGGTGGAGGCGGTGGAGGCCACCACAGGTAGACCCCTTGTTTCCTGCAGGTTTTGTTTCATCTCAATATACCCTGAACTATGAAAAAACTGTTTTTCTTCCTGACGATATGCATACTTTCGGTCCCGGCGATTTCCCAGAATGCCTCCGACGCGCTGCGCTATTCCCGGATCTTTTACGGCGGATCTGCCCGGTTCCAGGGACTGGCAGGAGCGATGGGAGCCGTCGGCGGTGATTTCTCGGTCATCGCCACCAATCCCGGCGGACTGGGGATCTTCAAAAGCTCGGAGATCTCTATCACACCGAATATCTGGATCGGCATGTCGCAATCGGATTACAATGGCACCACCGCCAATGATCATAAAGTCAGCTTCGGACTGGGCGACCTTGGATTCGTGTTTTCAATTCCCATGGACAAGCGGCACAGGACCGGGGGGATCAAGTACCTGAATTTCGCATTCGGCATTAACCGGCAGAATGACTTCAATAACCGGATCTATATCCAGGGACAAAACAACACCAGCTCGATGCTGACGGATTACGTGAATGTCCTGAACAGCCAGCCCGGGATCACCCCCGATCAGATCAACAACCAGTACCCGTTTGATATCGCACTGGCCTATAATGCGAACCTGATCTTTTATGACACCCTCCATAATCAATACATGAATGACGCCTATCACGGTGGAGTGATGCAGGAGAAATCCATCACTACGTACGGATCGATGAATGAATTCGAGTTTGCTTTCGGTGCAAACTATAACGACAAGCTGTATTTCGGGGCGACGATCGGGATCCCGTACCTGCGCTATTATGAGCATTCCATCTACAGTGAAGCGAAGACCGATCCGACGATCCAGTATTTCCAGTACCTTTCCTATGAGCAGGTGCTGGAAACCCACGGCGTCGGGGTCAATTTCAAAGCGGGCCTGATCTACCGGCCGGCCAACTGGATCCGCATCGGGGCGGCGATCCATACACCCACCTTCTATGGGATGATGCGGGATGCCTGGAGCTCGAACATGTATGCCGAATTTGAAAATAATTCCTGGAACAACACTCAGTATTCACCGGCCGGGAATTATAACTATGCCCTGACCACCCCGTTCCGGGCGATCGGAAGCCTTGCCTTTATCATTGGCCCTTACGGGCTGATCAGCGCCGAGTACGAATATGATAATTACAACCAGGCAAGGTTCCATGCACAGGATAGCTTTGATGCGACGAACCAGGACATCAAAGACAGCTATAAAAGCCCGTTAAACCTCCGGTTCGGGACCGAATGGAGGATCTGGGATTTCCGGGTGCGGGGCGGATTCGGGTATTACGGCAGCCCTTATAAGAACGATATCAATGACGGGGAACGGCTGCTGGCATCCGGCGGGTTCGGATACCGGGGCAAGCATTTTTACGGGGATCTCACTTATGTCTGGACACGCACCACAGAAGACTACTACCTGTACAATCCCGAACTGGTGAACCCCTCCTACAATAAACTATACAGCAACTCGGTGGTGATGACCTGGGGCGTGAGATTTTAACCGAGATGCTTTTTGACCCTTTTTAAGCCGGCCCTGGCCTTCTGGTCAAGGCCGGTTTTGTATTCGGAGTAATTCATGGAAAGCACCATCGAATAATATTGTTCCGCCTCGCGGAAGGCACCCCGCTGCTCCTCGATCAGGCCGGACTGCAAGGCCGCGTTCGCTGCAAAGTACCAGGGCAGCCCTTTCCCCAGGCGGATCGTTTCCCCGAAGCAGCGCAGGGCGTGGTCGTCCGAACCCAATCCCTGGTAGATCCTTCCCAGCCGGTAGTGGTATTCCACCAGGTCCTTTTGGCTGGCCACAAAGGAGCTGAGCCGGTTGCCCAGGAGAAGGTCCAGCGCCCGGTCATAATAGCCGCCGTCCGACAGCAGCCGGGCTTTCAACAGAACCACATTCGGGATAAAATCCGACTCCGCCTCCCGCAAGGCCTGGACATCCGTGTCAAAAAGAGAACCGCCGCGGGTCAGGATCTTTTTCGTATACTCCCGGTATTTAACGGTGTCGCCCGCCAACAGGCAGGTCCAGGCCAGCTTCTGGTAAGCCGACCGGATATAGTTGATTCCCCTGAAATTTTTCAGGAAACGGATGAAATAGCGGTCGGCCCCCGGGTCCAGCTTGTTCAGCAATGCCTTGCCGGTGAGAAAATCGAGGTAATAAAAGGGGAACTCTCCGGGCCGGTATACATACCCTTTCAGAGTCGCCAGGGCAGCGTCGTTCATGCCATTCTTCAGGTAAACAGTGCTTTCCGCAAAGATCACCAGGGGATTGCCGGCCGGAGGGAACGGTCCCGGCCGGTTTTCAAATCTTTTTATCACCTCCGCCGATAGCGTCTTGTCGGAGCCCAGGAAGGCACTGGCCATGGAAAGGAAAAAGAGCGCTTCGGTACCCGGGATCCCCTCGAGCTCATCCGGACCCCGGTAATCAGCGACCCCGGTGATCTCCTGCATTCCCTCTTCAACCGTTCCGCTGAACCCGGCCAGCCGGAGCAGCCATCCGTAAGAATCCCCGGCCAGTCCCGCCAGGATATGCACGAAGCCGAGTCCGGTCTTAACGGGCAGGAATCGGGGATAGGCATATTCGGCAGATTGAAAATCGCGGTAAGCCTTAGAGAGATCGAATACCGCCGACCGCGATTCCCCGAACTGCATCCGGGCCACAGCAAACTGCAGCCTCATGGTGCCCAGGCAGAACCCGTAATAGGGGGAATCCGCTGATCCCGCTTTTACGGCATCCACCCTTTTTTCATGGGATCCCCGGTATCTCTCAAATGCCTCCTTCTCCTGCCCGATGAAGACCGTCAGAAAATCCATGTAATCTTCCAGGTAAACAGGGACCAGGTTGGAAGGGTCGGCTCTCCGCTCCTCCCCGAGGAATTCTTTAGCTTCGGCAAACTTCAGGGAAAGCACCGAACGGTAGGCATTCAGGCAATTTGCGTCGAAGGTGAACTGGCCGGAACCCGCCAGGGGAAAAATAAAGAAAGCATATCCCAGGACCCGTGCGATCCTGCCATATGCTTTCCTGAAGCTGAAAATAAAAGGCATCAATTAAACATGCTGGCAATTCCCTCATCCACCAGGATCCTGCCGCAATATTCGCACACGATGATCTTCTTATGCATCCGGATATCCAGCTGGTGCTGGGGAGGTATTTTATTAAAACATCCCCCGCAGGCGTCCCGTTCGATCTTGACCACCGCCAGGCCGTTCCTCGCATTTTTCCGGATCCGGGTGTAGGCTGTGATCAGTCGCTCTTCTATCACTTTGCGGTTCTGTCCCGATTTTTTGATCAGCTCGTTTTCCTCTTTTTCCGTTTCGGCAACGATATCATCCAGCTCGTTCTTTTTAATATCCAGGTCGTTCTTCCGGTCCTTCAGCTCCTTCTGGTATTGCTCGATCTCCGCCTTTTTCAGCTCGGCAGCCTGCTGGTTCTCCCGGATATGCTTTTCCGAAAGCTGGATCTCCAGGTTCTGGTACTCGATCTCCTTGGAGAGGGAGTCGTATTCCCGGTTGTTCCGTACATTTTTCTGCTGTTCCTCGTATTTTTTGATCAGCGCATGGCTTTCCTTGATGGCCTGCTTCTTTTCCTGGATCACCTTCTCAAAAGCATGGGTTTCCTCGATATAGTTGTTGATCCTCGTTTCCAGCCCGGCTATTTCATCTTCAAGGTCCTGGACCTCCAGGGGCAGCTCTCCGCGGATGATGCGGATCTTATCCACCTGCGAGTCGATCTGCTGCAGGCTGTACAAGGCGATCAGCTTCTTTTCAATCGAGACTTCCCCGACCTCTTCCGGTTCAGGCTTACCCGCTTTTTTCTTTACGGGTTCCTTTTCCTTGCTTTTGGGGTGCTCCTTTTCTTTGGAGGTCACTTTCTCCTTCGGCTTCTCTTTCGATTTGGAGGTTACTTTCTCCGCAGTCTTGGAGGCGGATGCTTTTTTAACAGGCTCTACTTTTTTTGCCGGCTTCTTCTCGTCTTTCTTCACCGGTTCTTCTTCTTTCTTTTTCAGAAGCTTGGAAGGTTTTGAGGTGGCAATCGGCTCTTTTGTCGTTTTGGCCATAATCGATTTGTTTATAAATATTTAACCGGATTTATCAAAGATCCCGAAATCAGGGATGCAAAGGTAGGAAATTTTTCCTTCAATACCGCATCCAGCAGTTCGACCGAGTACCTTTCACTCTCGAAATGACCGATATCCGTAAGCAATAACCTCCCGGACCCTTCCATGAAATCGTGGTATTTCAGATCGGCAGTGAGAAATGCTTCGGCTCCCTGCCGGATCGCATCCGGGATCAGGAAAGCGCCCGAACCGGTGCAAAGGGCCACATGGCTCACCATCCTTCCGCTCAGTGCAGAATGCCTCAGGCAGGAAATGCCCAGCAGGGTTTTGACCGTTTCCAGGAAGGTGTTTTCATCCATGGCATTTTCCAGTTTCCCCAGGATCCCGCTT
Organism: Bacteroidales bacterium; assembly: GCA_035505995.1. Lineage (GTDB taxonomy): Bacteria > Bacteroidota > Bacteroidia > Bacteroidales > FEN-979 > DATJQF01. The sequence goes on along the minus strand of DATJQF010000195.1, from coordinate 2,879 downwards.
CCGGCTACCGGGTTCTCATTAAGGAGAGGATAAATATCATACGCGACCTCTTCGTATGGATGGTGCTCTTTAAGCGCTTTTACCAGGCGATCCGCCAGGAAGGCGGGAAAGATCACTTCGATGCGGGTTTCCGGCTCCTCATGGAGCACATTCTTTTCCCCGACAAACGGATTTGCCTGCGCGGATGCCCGGAAAGTGCCTTTGCCCGCCACATTGAAGCTGCAAGCATCATAATTGCCGATATGGCCCGCCCCGGCCTCAAACAGTGCGTTCCTGACCTTATCCTCATATTTCACCGGGCAGAAGGTCACCAGCTTGGCGAGCTGTCCGGAGGCCGGCCTGAGCAGAGAGATCCCGGAAAGCCCCAGTTTCCTTCCCAGGAAGGCATTCAGCCCGTTCAGGGAATTATCCAGGTTGGTATGGATGGAATATATGACCAGCCCTTCCCGGACGGCGCCGACAATCATCCGTTGGACAGGGTGATCCCCCGAAAGGCTCTTTATCCCCCTGAAGATCAGCGGATGGTGGGAAATAACCAGGTTACAGCCCCGTGAGACCGCTTCCTGCAGCACCTCTTCCGTAAGATCCAGGGTAAGAAGGGCCCCGGTGGCTTCCTGCAGGGGGTCTCCCACCTGCAACCCCGAATTGTCATATTCCTCCTGGTAGGAAACCGGGAACAGCTGCTCCAGATGGGTAATAATTTCTTTGATCTTCATTCTGTTAGATTTATGGCTCCCTGTTCTCCAAAAATACGAAAACCTTCAGAACCGCGGTTTTCCGGCTGTTGAAAATCTTGTTTATAAGTTTTCCGGTCCGGCATGAATTCACGAGACAAAATTGCCAAAATTTGCCGGTGAAATCTGACCTTCTAAATCATCATGCTATGAAAACCCCGGTCATATTTATCGTTGAGAAGAATGCCTATCACGGAAACCTTGTCAAATACCATCTCCAGGCGAACCGTTTCCAGGATGTCCGCGTATTCGGTAGCGCCGAGGATTGCACGGTTGCCATCAGCAAAGGCATGATTCCCGACTTCATCATTTCAGACACGCTGGCCGGCAAAATGGACAGCTCAGGATTTCTGCGCTGGGTGAAGGATTTCAATCCCTCGATCCGGATGATTTTCTATTCCTCATCCGGGGATGAATCCCTTGCCTCGAAGCTGATTACAGCCGGCGCCGACGATTACATCCTGACCACCAACAAGGGTGACGCAGGCATCCGGGAATTGATCAAGAACCTGAACTTCCTGCAGAAAGAGGTATTCTGAGCCGGGTCCCGCTTCCTGTAAAACAATCTTCTTTTTCTTTCCATTCAGCGCAATATTATTCCGTCGGAAACGGGGGATTTTCTTATTTTAGCCTGTCTGATCAGGAGCCAAATGGGAATCATCACCTTCCTCCTTTTACCTTTTTCCTGGCTGTATGGATCCCTCATGATGATGAGGAATTTTCTGTTTGATACCGGGCTGTTCCCATCGCGCCGTTTCGATATCCCCGTGATCAGTGTCGGCAACCTTTCCCTGGGAGGTACCGGCAAGACTCCCCATACCGAATACCTGATCCGGCTCCTGCGGGACCGGTATTATGTTTCGACGCTCAGCCGGGGCTATGGCAGGGAAACCCGCGGTTTTATCCTGGCCAGCCGCCGGACCAATGCCCGGTATATCGGGGACGAACCCCTGCAGTACCTGAAGAAATTCGGCAATATCCGGGTGGCAGTAGATGAGAACCGTGCCAGAGGGATCCGGAAACTCCTGGAAAAGATACCGGGACCCGATGTGATCCTGCTGGACGATGCCTTCCAGCACCGCTGGGTGAAGCCCGGCCTGTCGGTCCTGCTTACCGATTATCTTAATCCCTATTTCGAAGACCGCGTCGTGCCTTCCGGACGGCTGCGCGAATTTCCGATCGGGGCCAGGAGAGCGGATCTCATCATCGTGACCAAGACCCCGAAGATCCTTTCTCCCATCACCCGAAGAAGGCTGCTGGAGAAGGTGAACCCGCTCCCGCGTCAGCAGGTCTTTTTCTCCTATATCCAGTATGGCGACCCGTTACCCGTGTTCGATTTCACGGATCCCTGCTTTGCCACCCGGCCGGCTTATATCCTGCTCTTTACCGGCATCGCGCAGGACTATCCTCTGAAAGAGCACCTGGAGCGCTTATGCCGTGACCTGATCGTGGTCCGGTACCCCGATCATCACCACTATACCCTGAAGGATTTTGAATCCCTGAAAAAGCAGTTTGAAGACCTTCCGGGGCATAAGAAGATCCTGGTGACCACGGAAAAGGATGCCATGCGGCTGAAAACACCGGAAGCTGCAACCGTGTTCCGGAACCTCCCGCTGTTTTTCGTCCCCATCGAGATCCGGTTCCACGGGAACGATCAGCCCGCCTTCGACCAGATCATCCTCGATTATATGGAGAAACACCGGAGACCCCATCCGGTACCACCTCCCGCCGATCATCCGGAAGAAGATATCCCGGAAGAATAGGATCGTCAGAGATGAGGGATGTCCAGCACTTTGATCTTCCAGTGCAGACCGATATGCATGGCATTCTCGGAAAAAATGATGCAGATGGTCCCCGCTGCCAGGATGGACCCGGTAATGATCAGGTTGGTCGGCGTGAACACCTGTTGGTGGGTGAGCAGGTTGTTGACGGTCGTCGCCACGAAGAAAATCCCTCCCGCCAGCCACAGGTTGCTGCCCAGCCGTTTGGGGAAACCGTACTCCTTGTAAACCACGCCGATATTATCCAGCCTGACGGTATGCTTGTTCCCGATCGTGACGGTCGTGTCGGACAGCCCGGTCAGATAGCTTTTCAGCATCAGTTTCGGGGAGCGGGTTTTGATCTTCATGTAATCCCCCAGGTTAT
>DATJQF010000194.1:0-4718 GCA_035505995.1 Bacteroidales bacterium | reverse complement strand
AAACGGGCATCCTGATCAACATCGGCGACATCTATACCCGTAAAAAAGAGCGCCACCTTTCGACCTACATCAAGAGGTTGTCGGCACTGACGGGGTTCCGGCTGAGGTGGAAGAAGAGTTAAAGTTGGATAGTCAATCAATGAAGTTTAACCACAAAGGACTCAAGGTCTTGCACGAAGGCACCCTAAGAGGGAAGAACGATCGCAAACCATTGTGACACTTGTTGCAGAACTTCGGGTACCCTGGTGGCTGAGAGATGAATATCAATAGTGTAAAATTCATAAAAAGCAGCGCAACGCTGAAGCAGTGTCCTCCGGCGGGCTTACCCGAGTTTGCCTTTATCGGCCGCTCGAATGTGGGGAAATCCTCGCTGATCAACATGCTCACCGGCAGGAAAGGGCTGGCCAAGGTTTCCGGGACGCCCGGGAAGACCCGGCTGATCAATCATTTCCTGGTGAACGACTCCTGGTATATCGTCGATCTCCCCGGGTACGGGTTTGCGAAGATCTCCCGGGAGGAGCGGACCCGCCTTGCAGGTATGATCGAGGAATACCTGCTGAACCGCCGCACGGTGAAGCTGATCTTCCTGCTGGTGGATTCGCGGCTGGAGCCCCAGAAGAGCGACCTCGATTTTATCGCCGGGCTGTTCCGGCTGGATCTGCCGTTCCTGATCCTTCTCACCAAGTCGGATAAGCTGACCCGGAATGAATTGAGCCGTAATACCGGGAAATACCAGGAAACCCTGGAAGGGTACTTTTCCCGGTGCCCGGTGCTGATCCCGTGCTCATCCAGGACAGGGTTCGGAAAGGAACGGATCCTGGGGGAAACAGAGGAGCTGCTTAAGGAGATGTAGAACCCGGAAAACACAGATGAAATAAGATGTACACTCATCTGTGAAGATCAGTTTCCATCCATGAACTCTGTGTTCTGACGGCCGTCTTCCATTGAATATACCCGCTCTTTCACCCATTGCGCCCATTCCCGGTCGGACCTGGATGCATCGAAGCTGGTATAGGGGATGGGTTCCCCGAAGGTCATGCGGATGACTTTGCCTTTCTGCTTCATCATCTCATCCGGCAGCCACAGCATCTCGATATTGGCTTTGATCCCGAGCCGCTTCCTGAAGTTTGCCAGGTTGTAAAAGAAATTCGTATTCTTCCCGGAGACATGCACGGGCAGAATATTTCTCTGGTACCGGCGGGCCTGGGTGATAAAGGTCTTCTTCCATTCAAGGTCCCGGATCACTCCTTTTTTCTGTTTCCGGGACACCAGTCCGGCCGGGAAATAGATGATCACCCGGTCCGAAGCAAAGGTCTGGTGGATCAGCTCGACATTTTCCGTATTCCGGCCGTGCTTGTTGATGGGGATGAACAGCGGTTTCAGTCCCGGCAGGTTCATCAGCAGGTCGTTGACAGGGAACACCACATCCGGTCTGACTTTACCGACCGTATGCAGCAACGCCAGCCCGTCGAGCCCGCCCAGCGGGTGATTCGAAGCGATCAGCCAGCGGCTTCCGGGGGAAAGGATCCGGGCGAGGTTATCGTGGGTAGCCACCGTTCTCCGGCCGTCAGCGGTCAGGATCTCCGTTTCCAGGATGGCCCCGAACTCGTGCAGGATCTTCTCCACGAAAGGAAGGCCCGTATATTCGCGGTACTTGTAGATATTTTCGTTGATGTACTCCTGGTGGATGATCCGCTTGAGCCAGGAAAAAACAAACCGGGGAATGACCTTCACCAGGCCAGGGTTCTTGCTGGCGAATAAATTCTCAACATCAATGAAGTGGGGGGATATTTCCGGGGCGGAGGACATGGGGCGATGCGCGAGGTTCGATACGCGATGTGCGACGGATGGTGAATGGATCGCCTGCCGCTGATCGCCTATCGCATATCTTTACGCTCTATTTCGCAGCTTTCGCTGCAGCCGGTCCCGCTTCCGGGGCAGTTTTCTTACCGGCTTTCTTCATCAGCTTCGATTTGAGGTTGGCCGCCTTGTTCTTATGGATCACTCCTTTTTTTGCAAGTTTATCTATCATGGAGATGACCTTCGGGGACTGCTTGCCTATTTCCTCGGCTTCGGCAAGGCTTCTGATTTTCTTGACTGCATTCCGGGTCGTACGGGCCTGGTAATGATTCAACGTTTTCTTTGCTTTATCCGACCGGATACGTTTTGCTGCTGAACGGTGATTTGCCATGGATTATCCTTTAAAAGGGCGCAAAGATACTAATTTTCTGCTAATAGAAAAGAAACAGGTTGGATTTTAAAAAGAAGAGGCAGGGACTGTATCTCAATTACAAATTACCAGGGCCAGAATGCCGGTTACTTGAATTCCATCAGCAGCTGCGTTTTCGGGACCATGTCGCCGTTCTTTACATAGATTTTCTTGATCGAGCCGCTGATCTCGGCCGTAAGGATATTATTCATTTTCATGGCCTGGAGGACCAGCAGCGGATCTCCCTTGCGGACTTTTTCCTTTTCCTTAACATATACCTTCAGGATCGTCCCCGGGATGAAGGCATAGATCTTTTTGGGATCGCGCGGGACATGCGGTTTATGGTTCGCGAATTTCTTCGTGAACAGGGTCTGGTAATTCCCGTCGTCGAAATTGAAAGTCCGGTATTCAGGGGTATTTTTCTGATCGTCCATTCCCGGGGTTTTTGGATTTCTTTAGTGATTTATTCAAGACAGCTATTTTCGGTTTCCAGGAAATTAATACGTCCTATGTCCGTAGTCTTACGTGTGAAGGCTGAAGTCCGAAGTACGATTAAAAAGGAGGAATACCGTGCTTTTTAGGGGTGCGGTTCACCCGCTTGTTGCTGGCTATATTGAGCGAGTGGATCAGGAAGTTCCGCGTCTCGCTTGGTTCGATCACGGCATCCACATATCCGTAAGCGGCCGCTACGTATGGATTTGCAAATTTCTGGCGGTATTCTTCGATCAGCTGCTTGCGGGTCTCTTCGGGCTTATCCGATGACTTGATCTTGTCGCGGAAAATGATGTTGGCGGCGCCTTCCGGTCCCATTACCGCGATCTCGGCGGTGGGCCAGGCGAATACAAAATCGGCCCGCAGATGGTGCGAATTCATGGCGATATACCCTCCCCCATAGGCCTTTCGCAGGATCACCGTCAGCTTGGGAACGGTGGCTTCCGAGAATGCATACAGCACCTTTGCCCCGTGACGGATGACGCCCGCATGCTCCTGGTCGATCCCGGGCAGGTATCCGGGCAGATCGACCATGGAAACCAGCGGAATGTTGAAGGCGTCGCAGAAGCGGATGAAACGGGCGGCTTTGTCGGACGAATCCACATCCAGCACGCCGGCCAGCACCATCGGCTGGTTGGCGACAAACCCGATCGTCTGGCCATCGAGCCTGGCGAATCCCACCACGATGTTCGCCGCCCAGTGCTCATGCACTTCAAAGAAATCGGAATCGTCGCAAATGCATTTGATGATATCCCGGACGTCATAGGGTTCCATCGGGTTGGTGGGGAAGATCTTATCGATCTTGAACTGCCTGGTTTTCGGATCTTTCGAGGGGAAGGTCTCCGCCTTCTTTTCATTGTTCCACGGGATGAAGCTCACCAGGCGCTTGATCTGCTCCATGCATTCCTTTTCGCTCTCCGCGAAGAAATGAGCGTTGCCGGTGATCTCTGCATGCACTTTCGCCCCGCCCAGGTCTTCCATCGAGATCTCTTCGCCCAGCACGGTCTTGATCACTTCCGGGCCGGTGATGAACATCTTGGAGATCTTATCCACCACGAACACAAAATCGGTCAGCGCAGGGGAATACACCGCACCGCCCGCGCAGGGTCCCAGGATCACGGAGATCTGCGGAATGACCCCCGACGCCATGGTATTGCGGTAGAAGATCTCACCGTACCCCGCCAGCGAATTGACCCCTTCCTGGATACGCGCGCCGCCCGAGTCATTGATCCCGATCAGGGGCACCTTCAGCTTCATGGCATGGTCCATGATCTTGGTGATCTTCTTGGCATGCATATACCCGAGCGAACCTCCCGCCACGGTGAAGTCCTGCGCGAATATGCAGACCGGCCAGCCCATGATCGTCCCGGTGCCGGTGATCACCCCGTCGCCGGGGAGATACTTCTTGTCCATGTCGAAATCCACTCCGGCATGTTTCACAAAAAGGTCGTATTCATGGAAAGATCCCAGATCGAGCAGGGCGACGATCCGCTCGCGGGCCGTCATCTTGCCGGATGCCTTCTGTTTTTCCGTTGCCTGCTCCCCTCCGCCTTTAAAGGCTTCCTGCATCCTTTTTTTAAGTTCGTTGGTTTTAGATCGCAAACTCATAAAATGTGATTAGGGTTTTTTTAAAGGCAAAAGCGTGCAAAGGTAATATCAAAATAAACATTTACCAAATGATGCCGTACCGCTTCCTGCGACCGGCATGCCGGAACATTCATCTACCTGATTTCCACCACTGTTATGCCTGATCCGCCTGCTTCCAGGGGGGCATCCTGGTATTTCTTCACTTCTTTTAATGAAGAAAGGTATTCACGGGTGATCTGGCGGAGGATGCCGTTCCCTTTCCCGTGAAGAATGCTTACTTCGGTGATCCCCAGCATGATGGCATCGTCAAAGTAACGTTGAAGCAGGAAATGGGCTTCATCAACCCGTTTTCCCCTGATGTCCAGGGTGGTGCGGAATTCAACCAGCTTTTTGCTCAGTTCGGTGAGGTAGGACTGGTAGGGAGAGGGCG
>DATJQF010000193.1:0-3838 GCA_035505995.1 Bacteroidales bacterium | reverse complement strand
GGTCGCGGGGAAAGTGGAGCACATGGACAGCATCGGCAATAAAGGTTTCCTGGGAACAGGGGATATCCAGTGGATGACCGCCGGGAGCGGGATCATCCACCAGGAAATGCCCAAGCCCGACGGTTCCCGGATGTTCGGTTTTCAGCTGTGGGTTAATTTGCCTTCCACTCACAAGATGATGAAACCCAGGTACCAGGACATCCCGGCTGCAAAGGTCCCCCTGGTGGTGCTGCCGGACGGGGTGAAGGTAAAGGTCCTGGCAGGACAGCTTGACGGAACCAAAGGTCCGGTGGAGGACATCATCCTGTCGCCTTCCTATTTTGACGTCGAAATGCCGCCTGATACCATATTTACGACAGGTACCGAACCCGATCATACTGCTTTTGCTTGTATTTTCGAAGGGGAAGCGCTTTTTGATGAAACCCGGGGAGACTCCCTCAAACCTCTTTCCGGAGTGCTTTATGAACCAGGGTCGCAGGTCCGGGTGAGAACGGGAAAGAATAAGGCCCGTTTCATCCTGATCTCGGGGAAGCCGATCCGGGAGCCGGTCGCCTGGGGAGGCCCGATCGTGATGAATACCCGGGAAGAGCTGGAAACGGCCTTCCGGGAATACCGGGAAGGGACCTTCATCCGGAAATAGCTCAACCGCAGAACGCGGACTTTAAGATTTGATATTTTAAAGGCGATCAGGCGAGGATCTGCACTTCTTTTAAAAGCCCTTTCCCCACCTCAATGGCTTTTTCATTATCCGGGATCAGTTTATGATGCCTTGCGGGGAGTGACTTTTCCAGGCCCTTGTGAATATTTTCGGGGTTGACCAGGGGTTTCAGCTTCAGGAATCCGCCGAGAACGATCATGTTAAACACTTTCGAGAGGCCGATCTTCCCGGCCTCGTCGGCCGCGGCGATAGTGTAAATATTGATGTCCTTCCGGACCGGGTGCCGGGTGATCCCGTTGGGGTCGTAGATGAGCATTCCGCCGGGCTTCACGCTTTTTTCGAACTTGTCCATCGACTGCTGGTTGAGGATGATGGCGGTGTCGAAAGCATTCAGGATCGGGGAGCTGATCCGTTCGTCGCTGATGATCACCGTTACATTGGCCGTGCCGCCCCTCATTTCCGGCCCGTAGGAAGGCATCCAGCTGACCTCCTTGTTTTGCATCACTCCCGAATAGGCGAGGATCTTGCCCATGGAAAGAACCCCCTGTCCTCCGAAACCGGCAATAATGATTTCTTCTGTCATAATAATTCTTTTTTCGCTATTTCGCTATTTCGCTGCTTCGCTAACGCCGGGTACCATATTCCCGTCCACCTTGATGTCTCCCAGCGGGAAGAAGGGGAACATATTCTCCTCCATCCATTTGTTGGCCTGCACCGGGGTCATTTTCCAGCCTGAGTTGCAGTTGGAGACCACTTCCACGAAAGAGATCCCTTTCTTATCCTTCTGCACATCGAAGGCTTTTCTCAGGGCTTTCTTGGTCTTTCTGACGTGGCTGGGCGTATGGACCGCTTGCCGGGTCACATAATAGGTGCCCGGAAGGTGGGCGATCAGTTCGGTCATCTTCAGCGGATGTCCCATCATCGCGACGTCCCGCCCGTATGGGGAGGTGGAGGAGCGCATCCCGGGCAGGGTGGTGGGAGCCATTTGGCCGCCCGTCATCCCGTAAATGCCGTTGTTGATGAAGATGATGGTGAAATTTTCTCCGCGGTTGCAGGCGTGAATGGTTTCCGCCGTCCCGATCGCAGCCAGGTCGCCGTCGCCCTGGTAGGTGAATACGAACCGCCCGGGCCACATCCGCTTGATCGCGGTGGCCAGTGCGGGCGCCCTGCCGTGAGCGGCCCCCAGCATGTCGATGTTCATGAAATCATACGCCAGGACGGAGCATCCGACCGGGGAAATGCCGATCGTCTTTTCCCGGATGTCCATCTCCTCGATCACCTCCATCAGCATGCGGTGCACCGTGCCGTGGCCGCAACCGGGACAATAGCTCAATGCCCGGTCGACCAGGAGCTCGGTTCTTTTATAGACGATATTTTCCGGTTTCCGTATATCGGTTTTTACAAATTGCTCTTCCATATCAGCCTCCGATAATTTTTTGTTCAAGCACATTAACTACTTCATCGGGGGTGGGAATGATGCCCCCGAACCGGCCATAATGTTCTATTTTAATTGAGCAACCGGCCGAGAGCTGCACATCCTCGATCATCTGCCCGGCATTCATCTCGACGACCAGCATGCCCTTCACTTTCTTTGCGAGTTCGGCGATCCGGGGCTTTGGGAAAGGCGAAAGAGTAATAGGACGGAACAACCCCACCTTGATCCCCTTGGCCCGAGCCAGGTCCATGGACTTCTGGCAGATCCTGGCGGAGAGTCCGAACGCGATAAACAGGTATTCCGCATCGTCGCACAGGATCTCTTCATAGCGGATCTCTTCCGCTTCCATTTTCCGGTATTTCTCCTGGATCTTCAGGTTCAGCTTTTCCTGGCCTGCCGGGTCCAGGTCGAGGGAGGTGATGATGATATGCTCCCGGTTTTTCGGCTTCCCGGTAGCTGCCCACGGGCATTGCCGGATCACATCTTCGTCGCTCCGTCTGGGAATGGGGTCGAACAGTTCCACCTTTTCCATCATCTGCCCGATGGCCCCGTCGGACAGGATCAGGGCCGGGTTCCGGTATTTGAAGGCCAGCTCAAAGCCCAGCTTGACGAAATCGCTCATTTCCTGCACCGAGGCGGGCGCCAGGACGATCAGCTTGTAATCGCCGTGTCCGCCTCCCTTGACCGCCTGGAAGTAATCGGCCTGGGAGGGCTGAATGGTTCCGAGGCCGGGACCGCCCCTTACGATATTCACCAGCAGGCAGGGCAGCTCGGCGCCGGCCATGTAGCTGATTCCTTCCTGCATCAGGCTGATGCCGGGGCTCGACGATGAGGTCATGACCATCTTGCCCGTGCCGGCCCCCCCGTACAGCATATTCACGGAAGCCACTTCGCTTTCCGCCTGGAGGACCACCATCCCCGTCCTTTCATGGGGCTTTTCCATCATGAGATATTCCATGATCTCGGACTGGGGGGTAATGGGGTACCCGAAATAACCGTCGCATCCGGCCCGGATGGCCGCTTCCGCAATGGCTTCATTGCCCTTCATTAAACGTAGTTCACCCATTTGTTATCGATTTATATTTTTATTCTGAACCGCCTTTTGAACGGTACACCGTAATGACGCCGTCAGGACAAACCAGCGCGCAGTTCATGCAGCCGGTACAGTCGTTGTTGACCTTGATCGCAAAATGATATCCTTTGCCGTTAACCTCTTTTGCCATCGCGATCACCGTGAACGGGCAGGAAGCCACGCATACCTCGCATCCTTTGCAGCGTTCAATGTTGATCTCAATGTCACCTTTGACTTTAGCCATATGTTAAGAAGATTGTGTAAATGTCGGAATCGGAGTTACAAAGTTGGGATTTTTTTCCGGATTTCCGGGCATCACAAGGAGTATATTTCAGTCGGGGCGTTATATTTAGAACGGGTTTAATTTGATATTCCCTTCTGCCGGCTGCCAGCCAGCGGCTAATTTGAATCACCCTTCCATCGGAAAGTAATTATCGGCAATCTAAAATCAACGATTAAACATCCAACATCAAAAGGGGTGTTGTTCCTGAAATTTCCTGAGCCGCTTCTCCAGCTCAGGGAATTGGGACCGCTGCACCAGCGACACGCAGGCGCGGATCCCCTCGAGCCGGTCGCTTCCGGTGATGGAGAGCGCAATGGCACTGATGCCGTAATAGATCAGCTCCTCCAGCAATTCCTCGCCGGTAAAACCGGGATAGGAAAAGGTAAAATA
>DATJQF010000192.1:0-8489 GCA_035505995.1 Bacteroidales bacterium | reverse complement strand
AGTGCCTTGTTCCATATAAAACTCTTTTAAATGTTATTTTTAACATATGAGCGTACGAAAGTAACAAAAAAATGAATGCCGCGGAACCTCTTACCTTGCCGCCAGCACCGCCAGGTGCCGGATCACCTGTTCCTCTTTTTCCGCGCAATCAAGAAGCAGGGAGCTGAGGGATGCGAAATCATCCGCCGATTCGGGCCGGTTCTTGATAAAACGGGCGCCGCGGAAGGAAAATTCCCTCCACCGGGAAGCGGTCTCCCCCATAAGCCGGGATGCCTCCAGGAGACCGGAATGCTGCAGGCGTTCCCCGGCTTCTTTAAGGAATGCCCCGTAAATAAAACGGTATCCGGCGCCCCCGGTACCGAATTCCTCTATAGAACGGACAAATTGCATGAGGTAATACGTAGCCTGCTTCTCGGGATACCGGCGGGGCCACTGATCCATGTGTCTGGCCAGCAGGCGCATGCCCCGGAAGCCCACATAGGGGATGGGCTGCCGTGTCATGTCCCGGACGGTTTCCCGGATGCCGTCAAACACGGCTTTTTTCAGGTCGGGGTGGGGGAGTACATTCACGATATAATACATCTTGCCTTTCGGACCGAAATGGCCTTTGGCAAAGCGGGCCTTGAGCAGGTCGTCGCGGGTCAGCACCTGCGTCTTTTCCCGCTGCGGCTCCCCGATGTGGTAGATCCCGTCTTCACGGCCGAACACCACGATATTGTGGAAGTTGTAGTGCATCCGGTATTCCTCGGGGAAATATTTTAAGTGGTAGGTGCCCACCTGTACCCCGGTCGGTATGCCCTTTTCCAGGTTCTGATCCAGCAGCTGCATGGCAGCATCGGGATCTTTGAACTTCCTGATCATGACGGTGCGGGTGCCGAGCCTGCGGGTGGTTCGCCGGAAGATCCGCCCGGGAAGGGCGCGGAAGGCGAATAACGGGGCATCCAGCGCTTTGAGGAACGGGAAATACGTGAAATACAACCCGCTCCCGATCCCGAAAGCCATCGGCTCGCTGATCTCCAGGCCATAATGGTTCAGCAGGTTGGAAGTGGTCCCGGTCTCACAATGTCCGCTGTGCCGGTGGCAGTATTCAATAACGATCTTATTTTCCATCAATTTCCCGGTTTATTCAGGCAGGGTGACGAGTTCTTCAACGGGGATCTCAAAGGCGTCCGCATATTTTTTCAGCAATTCCGCGGGCAACTCCGAAAAATTCCCGGATTTTAAATGGCGCTTCACTTTCCGGGCGGAGATTTCCGCATACCGGGCCAGGATGCCCGGATCCATATGCTTGTTCTCCATGTGAAAGGCAAGAGGGCTCAGCTTCCCGGCCCGGACCTGCTCCCGGATCCCGTCCAGCTTTTCCTTCATCATCTTCAGCATGTCGTGCATCAGGATCTCTTCATGCTTCATGTAATAATTGCCGGATCTGCTGGTGTAGTTGCCGTACTGATCATAATCATACATCAGCTCCGACAGGTTCTCCGACCGGATCTGCTCTTCGTTATAAGGGGAAGACGTTGTCATCAGGCAGGCGGATTTGGGTTCATCAGGAATATTTTGAATTCGCATTCCGCTATCAGGGCGGATCCCCGCTTGACTTTCGCCAGCACGACCGTGGCGTTCATCACCTCATGCTCCACGGTGGCTTCCGTCAGGATCTCATCCCCGACCCGGGGAAGAAAATGAATTTTCAGGTTCCGGATCCCGCCGATGAATCCCGGCGACGGCGCCTGACCCTGTGCCCGGGCCCGGTATCCCGCCCCGGCCGCCGCTGTTTGCGCCATGTTCTCGATCAGGCCGGGCTCCGTAAAGGAACCATCCTCCGTGAAAAGAGTTTCCGGCCGTATGGTCAGGGAAGTTACGGTCTTTTTGTCGACGGCCGAAATAAGTTGTCCGATCAGGACCATCGGCGGACGCTGGGGAATATAATCCGTAATGGTATGTTCGTCTGCGATCATTTCTTCAGGTGGTGCCAGAGCGACCCCTTCCGGTTCCTCTCCCGCATGCGGTTCATGAAGGTCAGCACGTCCTCATCCGGGAAAACCCATCGCTTGCCGGTGCTCTCCGCCTTTTCCTTCAGCCGGTCGTACCGGATGCCCGGGGCAATGTAATAGACCGGCTCCAGGAGGTTCTCGTCGGGCCGGAGATATCCTTCCTTCAGGGCCAGCTCCTGCAGCCGGGTTCCGGGGTAGATCCGCATCCCAATATAGGGAAAGAAGACCGAGTTGTCGATCCGCTTCGAGTTCTCAAAACCTTCGTCCAGGGAGGCTTCCGTCTCCCCGTAACCGCCCAGGATCAGGAAATGGGCGTAATAAATGTCGAGCCGGTTGCAGATCTCCGAGATCTTCACCACTTCCTCCACCCCGAAATGTTTCCCGTACTTTTTCAGGGTCGCATCCGACAGCGACTCGGTCCCGAATTCGATGTGCGTCAGGCCGGCCCGCTTGAAAAGCTTCAGCTCCTCTTCCGTCAGCCGGAACGGGGAGAAATAGGCACCCCACTGGATATTGAGCCGGGCACGGATCATCCGTTCCGCCAGATCGGTGTTGAAGCCGCCTCCGAGGTTGAAGACCGAATCCGTGAAAAAAACATAATTGATATTTTTGTTGAAGTAGAGATCCGACAGCGTCCCGATGATCCGGTCGGGATCCAGCGTCCGGACCTTGCTCCCTTCGATCAGCGGGTAGGTGCAATAGATGCAATCATATGGACAGCCACGCTTGGTCTGCACATTCATCATCCCGCTCTTTTTCCAGTAAAACCCGATCAGCGAACTTTCAAAGGAGAGGTCCAGCTCGTTCAGGAAATCCTTCCGGCCGTTCAGGATCACTTCCCCGTTCACCCGGTACACCAGACCGGGAATATCGGTGAAGGAAGCGCCGGTATCCAGGGCCGTGAGGAGCCGGAACAGGCTGTCTTCCCCTTCGCCCGTGATCCCGAAGTCGGGTTCGAAAAGCTCAAAAAGCTCCTTCGGATAGATCGAGAAGGCCGACCCGCCGAGGATCAGCCGGGTAGGGAGGGTCTTTTTCAGCAGGTCGATGATCTCCCGGTAATCTCCGATGAACCACTCCCGGTTCCAGGAGTTCACGTCATCCACATTCCGCAGGGAGATCCCCGTGTAATCGGGCTGGAACGCTTTCAGGTACCGGGCGAATTCCTCCGGGGTATGGAGGTTGAAATCGAAAATGCGGATATCAAAATGCGGAAGACGCTCGGTCAGGTAAGAGTGGATATAGGAAATGCCGATCGGGTATACCGGGTAAGGATTGGCGAAACGATTGGCCGATACCAGCAGGAACCTTGGCTTTTTCATGCGACGGCCTTTTGGGGATCTTCCCGGCGCCCGGGGACCTTCCAGAAATCATAATAGTTGAACCACTGCCAGGGATACCGGGCCAGGACCTTCTCCATTTCGGCCACATAACCTTCCAACGCTTCCCGCAGGATCTCCTCCCTCTTTTTCAGATTGCCGGTGTATGCCAGTCTCCGGAGCGGCGTCCCGTAAAAATGGTAATGGGTGCGGGTCTCCTTCATCGCGAATACGAAGGAAACCGGGACATTGAACCGGGCGGCCAGGGTAAGGGGGCCGGTCGGGATCGGCGCCGGGCTTCCCAGGAAGTCGATCATCATCACTTTGTTCCCTTCGATGAAACGGTCGCCGTGCATGGCAATGATATCGCCCTTGCGGAAGGCGTCCCGGATCTGCTCCAGGTGGGAGTAATCGTCGCGGATGACGATGAAATCCACTTTCCTCGTCGCCAGCACCTCGCTGAGGTATTGGCTGATCTGCCGGTGCTCGGCATCGAACAGGATGATATGGATGGTCTTCTCCAGCCGGTTCAGCAGGTGACCGGCGATCTCCCAGTTTCCCATATGGGCGCTGATCAGCAGTCCGCCCCGGTCCATCTGGCGGAGATACTCCTCGCCTTCGAAGTCGAAGGTGAATTTATACTGAAACCCGGCCAGCATGGCGATCTTGTCGAGGATGACCTGCCCGAAGACATAATAATTCTTCCAGATGCCGCCCAGGGTCCTGAAAAATCCCCACCCCAGCCGTCGCCGGAAAAAGGAATACATCTGACCCACCGCCTTGCGGGAGGCGAATACGAAGTAAGTGACGACGAAAATCAGCAGGAAATAGGCAAAAGAGAGTCCGAGGTGCTTTAACGTCCAGACAAAAATCTTATATCCTGAAATCCCTCCTCGGGTTTTTCCCTGCCATGAGGACATCAATGGTTAGTTTGGGTTGACTCGCCTGATTATAAAGTTGTAGAAGTCCTCAAGCGTGATGACGCCGGACATATCTTCCGCCTTCATTTTGAAGCCGAAATGGTGCTCGATGATCACAAAAAGGTCAACGAAATCAAGGCTGTCGATGCCCAGGTCATCCTTCAGACTGGCTCCGGGAGATATCTGGGAATCGTCGATTTCAATTTCCTCGATCAGGAGCTGGTTGATCTTCTTTATAATCTCTTCCTGTTGCATCAAACGGTCTTATAGATATGCAAATGTAAATAAAAATAATTAAAAACCGAAAGACCGGGAGATCAGGCCTTCCGGATGATCAGGGAAGAGTTGGTGCCCCCGAATCCGAAGGAATTGGAAAGAAAGGTGCGGAAAGAGGTTTCCCGGGTTTCTCCCACGATGTTCAGGCAGGCGGTGGTGTCGTCCGGGTGGTCGAAATTGATATTCGGGGCCACGAAAGAATGCTGCATCATCAGGACCGAATAAATGACCTCGCTGGCGCCTCCCATCCACATCTCATGGCCGGTCATCGACTTGGTGCTGCTCACCAGGGGGCGGGACGCTCCGAAAAGTTGGTCGATGGCCCTGGCTTCGTTGCTGTCGCCCCCCTGGGTGGAGGTGGCATGCGCATTAATATAATCTATTTCGGCAGCAGGTATTCCCGAATCCTTTAGCGCCATCCGCATCGCCTTGACCGGTCCTTCCACATTCGGCATCGAGATATGCTCGCCGTTGGAGGAGAACCCGTACCCGCAGATCTCGCCGAGGATCGGGGCGCCGCGCTTTTTTGCCGATTCATAGCTTTCCAGGATGACGGTGGCTGCTCCTCCGCTGGGGACCAGCCCGTCGCGGTCGCGGTCGAACGGGCGGGATGCCCGGGTAGGTTCCGACTCGCGGACGGAGAATGCATTCAACGCGTCAAAGCTGGCGGTCGACTCGGGGTTGATCTCCTGGGCTCCGCCGCAGAGGATCAGGTCCTGCAATCCCTGCCGGATCAGCAGGTACGCGATGCCGATCGAATGGGAACCGCTGGCACAGGCTCCGCTGACCGTAAAATTGACGCCCTTCAGCTTGAAAATGACCGAAAGGTTCATCGATACCGTGGAGTTCATCGACTGGAAGATATATCCCGATCCGATCATCATCGAATCTTTCTTCTCGCGGAGAATATCCACCGATTCGACGACCGGGAGCGCCGAGCTGTCGTTACCGTAAAGGATCCCGGCGTCATGCTGCTCCAGCCAGTCCATCCCGATCCGCGCTTGCTGCAGGGCTTCCACGGTGGCGACATAGGCATATTCTCCCTGTACGGGCAGCCCTACCCGCATCCTCCGGTCCAGCACCCCCTTTAAGGCAGGCCTTTCCACCATGCCCGTCAGCGCCGACCGGAATCCCATCGCTTTCCGGACCGGGTCGAAGATGATCCCCGATTTTCCCTTATACAGGGAATCCCGCACCTCCTCCAGGTTCTTTCCCAGGACCGAATAGATACCCATGCCGGTGATTACGACGCGATTCGTCATTCGTCATTCGTCATTCGTCATCCATAATCCGTAATCCGTAATCCGTAATCCGTAATCCGTAATCCGTAATCCGTAATTTAAGTATACAGTCCCCCGTTTACGTTGATCACCGCCCCCGTGATATACGAGGCTTTCTCCGATGCCAGGAAGGCCACTGCTTCTGCCACTTCCTCCGGCGTACCGAACCGGTTCATCGGGATCATGGTCTTGTACTGCGATTCGTCCAGGTCTTTCGTCATGTCGGTGCGGATGAACCCCGGGGCCACGGCATTCACGGTCACATTCTTCTTGGCCACTTCCTGCGCCATGGCCTTGGTGGCCCCGATCACGCCGGCCTTGGCTGCCGAGTAGTTGGCCTGACCCGGGAGTCCCTTAAGCCCGGAGAGGGAGACGACGTTGATGATCCTACCGAATTTCTGCAGCAGCATATCTTTCACGAGGATGCGCGTCACATACAGGAAGCTGTTCAGGTTGGTGTCGAGCACCTCCTGCCACTCTTCGTTCTTCATCCACATCAGAAGTGCGTCTTTCCGGATGCCCGCATTGTTCACCAGGACGGAGATGTATTTTCCTTCATTCCGGGAGATCCACCCGTTCAGGGCGGTTTCCACCTCCTCCAATTTGGATATGTCGAAGGGAAGCAATTCCCCATCGCCGCCCTTTTCCTTCACCAGCTTAAGCGTGCTTTCCGCTTCATCGCGGTTTGAGCGATAATTGATCACCACATAATAGCCAGCTTCGGCCAGCCGGATGCAGATGGCTTTCCCGATTCCTCTTGAGCCTCCGGTCACCAGTGCGTATCTCATAGGGGGTAGGGGGTTAGGATTTAATGATCAGTCCGTCAGGGGGAACTGGATCTTATTTTCATACAGGTATTCCTTGATCCGCTGCACTTCCCGGTACTTGGTCGTATCCTCCGAGAATACCGGCACAATGGAGCGCAGGTGGTCGTATTTTTTACGGGAATACCCCGAAAGCTTGTCGTGGATGCCCAGGTAGTCGATCGCCTGGAGGATGGCGATCATCTCGATGGCCAACACCTGGTAAGTGTTGTCGATCACCCGCTTGGTGATCATCGAGGCATTGGCCCCCATGCTGACGATATCCTGGTTGTCGTTGTTGTTCGTGATGCTGTGAATATACATCGGGAACGAGAGCGTCTGGTTCTCCGCCACGGTGGAAACGGCCGTGAACTGGACCCCCTGCATGCCGAGGTTCAGGCCCAGCTTGCCCAGGTTGATGAACGGGGGCAGCTTTTCATTCAGCTTGTCGTTCATCAGGTAGTTAAGCTGCCGCTCCGAAAGCATCGAGAGCTTGGTGATGGCGATCTTGAGCTTGTCCATCTCCAGCGCCACGTAATCGCCGTGGAAGTTCCCGCCGTGATAAACGTTCTGGTTCTCGCTGTCGATGATGGGATTGTCGTTGGTCGAATTCACCTCGTTGATCAGGACCCTGTCGGAATAGAGGATCGAATCCAGCACCGGCCCGATCACCTGCGGGACGCAGCGCAGGCTGTAATATTCCTGCACCTTATGCTTGAACACTTCGACATCCTCGGTCTTTTCGTTGAAGTACAGGTGGTCCGCCCGGCGGCGGATCAGCCGGCTGTCCTTCAGGATAGCGCGCATCATGCGGGCGACCTGGGTCTGCCCGTAGTGGAGCTTCACCTTGTTCAGCCCTTCCGAGAAATGGTCGTCGTACGATTCCATGATCTCGTTGATCATCGCCGAAGCCAGGATCGACCAGTCGAGCAGGTTTTTCGCATGGATGCAGTTGATGATCCCGATGCCGGTCATCGCGGAGGTGCCGTTGATAAGCGAAAGCCCCTCGCGGATGTGCATCGATATGGGCTTCAGGCCTTCCTTTTTGAATACTTCGGCGGTAGGCTGGAAGCTGCCCTGGTAGCTCACTTCGCCTTCCCCGATCAGGATCACGGCCAGGTGGGCCAGCTGGACCAGGTCGCCGCTGGCGCCCACGCCCCCGTGCTCGGGGATCATCGGGTTGATATCGCGGTTGATCAGCTCTTTTACCAGCTCCACCACTTCGGGATGGATGCCCGACTTGGCCTGCATCAGGGTATTCAGGCGGGCCAGCATGGTGGCTTTCACATAGATGTCGGGCAGGGGATCACCGCACCCGGCGGCATGGCTGCGGATCAGGTTGTATTGCAGCTCGAGTTCCCGGTTGCCATTGATCTTGTATTGCGCCATCGGTCCGAGCCCGGTATTGATGCCGTAAATGACCTTTCCTTTGGCAAATTCCTGCAGGAACTCGAAGTTGATGCGGACCTTCTCAATGGATTTGGGATCCAGCTCTATCTTCTCGCCTTCAAACAGTACTTCGTAAAAATCTTCCGGTGTAAGCTTTCTGATGCCGACACGTATCATGGGTGATGGGGTAAGTTAAAGGAAATGCAAAAATAACAAAAAAAACATACGGTCATAATAGGGCAAGAAAGGTCATTAAAGGTCATTAAGGGTCATTAAGGGTCATTAGGGTCATTAAAGGTCATTAAAGTCATTAGGGTCATTAAAGGTCATTAAAGGTCACTAAAGGTCATTAAGGGTCATTAAAGGACATTAAAGGTCATTAAAGGTCATTGAACGTCATTA
This sequence comes from Bacteroidales bacterium, assembly GCA_035505995.1. Taxonomy (GTDB): domain Bacteria; phylum Bacteroidota; class Bacteroidia; order Bacteroidales; family FEN-979; genus DATJQF01. The sequence continues at coordinate 109 of DATJQF010000192.1, read as the reverse complement.
AAGGTCATTAAAGGTTACTATGGGTCATTATCTTTCTCGATCGTCTACGATTAGGCACTATGCATAATGGGTCACTAACGGTATTAAAGAAATCTGCAAGCTTAAATCG
>DATJQF010000191.1:0-4313 GCA_035505995.1 Bacteroidales bacterium | reverse complement strand
TTCCTCCAGCATCTTCACCAGGTATTTGTTGCTCCCGCCGCGGGCAAACCGTGCTTTCCAGCCCCTTCCCTTAAGGATCTCTGAAAAATAGATGCCGATGGACAACGCGGTGCCGCCGGCTCCGGCCTGGAAAGAAAATCCATCATGGATCAGTCCGGCCTCATCGCAAAACCTTGCCGACCATTCCGCCAGCAGCAACCGGTCGGGGCTTTTGGTGATCTCCGTCGTCCCGCTCACGATCTTTTCCGCGATGCCGATGCGGTCCGTCACTACCACGAAATCCACATAATTGCCATTGATCTGCCAGGGAATGCAGGGGAAAGGAACCAGGTGGTCGGTCACCACGATCACACGGTCGGCATACTGGGCATCGGCCAGGGCAAACCCGAGGGGACCGCAGGCCGTTGTACCGGTGACCCCGTTGCAGTTCCCGAAGGCATCGGCCGAAGGCGCCGCAATCACGGCAATATCAATATGGACTTCCCCGTCCTGGACGGCCTGGTACCGGCCTCCGTGCGAGCGAAGCACCCCGAGCCCCTTCATTTTTCCTTCGGAGGTGAACCTTCCCAGGGCTCCGTTCATGCTGCCTTCGATATGATGAATGGTGCCGTCTTCCAGGTATTTGGTCAGCACCTCGTGGCAGGGGAAGGAGGCGGAAGGGAACCACATGAGGTCCTTCACCCCCAGTTCTTTTGCGATATCGAAGATGGGCACCGCCACCAGGTCGCCGTTGCGGAAATGATGGTGGGTGGAGATGGTCATTCCGTCCCGGATACCGCACCGGATCAATGCATCGCGGAGGGAAGGAACGGTCTTATTGCCGTCGTCCGGGTAATCCGCACAGGTAGCGATGGGGGGAGCCGCCTTGTTTCCCGTGGGTTTGTATTTTCCGATCCCCATGTAGGGCACTGCCGGTTTCCCGTTGATCACGGTAGGGACGAGCCTTCCGGCCGCGTTCTTCACCAGCTTGTCAGATTTGTTCATAGGATTCCCTCCAGTTTTCGGACAGTTTACCCGTTTTTATCGCCAGGGTGATCGTATGGAGCGCCCGCCTGACCACCGGCGGGTCGATCATCTTGGTTCCCAGCGCCACGACTCCGAGTCCCTGTTCCTGCGCTTTGTGGTAGGCGTGAACGATCTTCTGTGCCCGCCCGATTTCTTCTGTACCCGGAGCGAATGCTTCGTGGATCAACCGGATCTGGCGGGGATGGATGCAACCCATCCCGTCGAACCCCAGGGCTTTGGAGCGAAGGACATTCTGCCGCAATCCCTCCATATCGGCCACATCCGAGAAGACCGAATCGATCGGCTGGATCCCGGCCGCCCTGCAGGCATTCACTACCATGCTGCGGGCGAAGAAGCTTTCGGTGCCTTCCGCCGTCCTCCGGGTCCCGAGATCGGCGGTATAATCCTCCAGGCCGATCGCCATGGCGACAATATGTTCCGAGGCGGTCGCGATGGGGTAGGCGTTGATCACTCCCAGGGCGCTTTCAATGATGGGCATCAGCCAGACCGGTTCTTTGATCTTATTCTTCTTCCTGAGCGCTTCAATCTTCTGATCCACGGCCAGCAGCTGCTCCGCCGTTTCGCATTTGGGAAGCAGGATCAGGTTCACGTGATGCGGGATCACAAAGTCGAGGTCTTTCAGTCCGCGTTCGCCCTGGTTGATCCTCACCATCCTTTCGGCTCCGTAAAAATCGATACCCCGGAGGGCATTCCGGACCAGGTACCGGGCTTCGTCCTTTTTATCGGGAGCCACGGCATCTTCCAGGTCCAGGATGATGCCGTCGGGCCTGTGCACCCCGGCATTGATCATCAGGCTGGGGGTGTTCCCCGGCAGGTACAGCCTGGAGAAACGGTTCCGGTCCCTGGGAGTGGCATAGATATTTTCTTCCAGGACCGGGACCAGAAAATCGAGGTCCGATCCTTTGGCCATTTTTATAGCGGCTTCCAGTCGAGCGGCAATGACCAGGGGCAATGCGCCCAGGTCTTCGATCTTCACCGCGGCATCTTTGATCCCGAAATATTTCAGGATCTGGAGGGCTTGCTCCCGGATATCCCTGCCGTACATCACCGATACCTTGGATTCGACCTGGAGGCTGATGCCTCCCTTCTCCGTGAGCTCCAGGGTGACCAGGCAATCGCTCCTGACGCCTTTTCCTTTGTTGCCGGCGGTTCCAATGACTCCCATACCGTGTTATTTTGAAAAAGTTGACCCTTCAAAAATATAAAAAATTTTCCAGCCCCCGCATGGCGTTCACTTCGCTTAATCCGGCAGACGGCCAAAGGTGAAACGTTTGATAAAAAATTTTCCGTTATTCCGGGATGAACGTTAATTTTGTGCCCGTTCTCAGCAAACCGTATGAAAAAAAGAGCTTCCGGGAAAGCACGGGGCAAAACGTCCCGATGGCAGGGCAGTGCAGTGATCTCCGCCCTCCTGAAGCTGGGGGTCGTACTGGTTCTGTTCTTTCTCTCGCGGATCTTTTTCTACCTTTTCAACCTGAAATATTTCTCCGGGATCCCGTTCCCTGAACTGGGAAAGATCTTCCTGGCAGGAATACGGTTTGACCTTTCCGCGATCCTTATCCTGAACGCCCCGTTCCTGCTGATGAACCTGGTCCCGTTCCGGTTCCGGTATCACCGGGTCTGGCAGGGGGTTGCGAACGGTTATTTTTATTTCATCAATATCCTGGGGCTCACGGCAAATTTCATCGACCTGATCTATTTCCGGTTCACCCTGAAACGCACGACCGGCGATATCTTCAAGTACCTGGGCGTCGGCGGGGATTTTAACAAGCTGGTGCCCCAGTTCCTGCATGATTTCTGGTATGTCCTGCTGTTGCTGGTGGCCTTTGCCGTGGCGCTGGTCTGGCTGGCCCGGAGGTTCCGGGTAACCGGATCCGGACCATCCCGGAAAAAGGGATTTGCTTACTGGGGAGGCCAGCTCCTGGTATTTGCCATGGTCGGTTTCCTGGCCGTGATCGGGATCCGGGGCGGGTTCCAGCTGCGCCCGATCAGCATCATTACGGCAGGAAATTATACCACGTCAAAATATGTCCCGCTGCTGCTCAACACCCCGTTCTCGATTGCGAAGACACTCGGTCATGAGTCGCTGCAAACAAGATCCTGGTACCGCAGGGAAAGCGACCTGGCCGGGATCTATTCCCCTGTCCATAAGGGTAAGAACACCGGTTTCCGGGATCTCAATGTCATGATCATCATCCTGGAGAGCTTCTCGGCCGAGCATATCGGCGCCCTGAACCGGAACCTGGAACATGGAAATTACAAGGGGTTCACGCCTTTCCTCGACTCCCTGATCGGGCAGGGCCTGGTATTTCATGCCTTCGCCAACAGCAAGACCTCGATCCAGGGAGTGCCGGCCATCCTGTCGGGGATCCCTTCCCTGATGAATGAATCCTATATCCAGTCGCCTTATTCCGCCGATAAGATCAACAGCCTGGCCAGCCTGCTGAAGGCAAAAGGGTATACCAGCGCGTTCTTTCACGGCGGGACCAATGGCACCATGGGGTTTGATTCGTATATGAAATTTGCCGGGTTCGACCGGTATTACGGAAGGACTGAATATCACAACGAGAAGGATTACGACGGCAAATGGGGCATCCGCGACGAAGAGTTCCTGCAGTTCACGGCCCGGACCCTGAATACGTTGCCGCAGCCCTTCCTGGGAGCCGTTTTTTCGCTCTCGTCGCATCATCCGTATTATGTACCGGAAAAGTACAGGCATCTTTTTCGCACCGGTCCACTGCCGATCCAGCAGAGCATCATGTACACCGATTAGTCCCTCCGGAAATTCTTCGATACGGCAAGGAAGATGCCCTGGTTCGGCTAAACGCTGTTCGTGCTTACCGCCGATCACACTTCGGAAGGATATTTTCCCTATTACCAGACTACGGCAGGACAGTATTCGATCCCGATCCTGTTCTACCGCCCCAACAGCGACCTGAAAGGCGCTCCGGACGAGATCGCACAGCAAACCGACATCCTGCCTTCCGTGCTCAGTTACCTGGGGTACGACCGGGATTACGTGGCCTTCGGAGAAGATGTCTTTGATCCGTCGGTACCGCATTTCTCGGTCCATTATATATCCGGCCTGTACGGGCTTTTCAAGGACGGGTACCTGCTGCAGTTTGACGGGGAGCATGCAACGGCATTGTTCGATCTCCGGTCCGACAGTCTGCAGAAAAATAACCTGGCCGGAACTGCCACTGCCGAGAAAAACAAGCTGGAAATGTTCATCAAAGCGTTCCTCCAGCAGTACAATAACCGGATCATCGAAAACCGGCTTACCGCAG
>DATJQF010000190.1:0-7715 GCA_035505995.1 Bacteroidales bacterium | reverse complement strand
ACCGTGGAGGATATGAACGAAGATCTTCAAAATTGCTACTCCACCCTGAAATTTTACAACCTTCCTTTCGTTAAGGTGTTAGCCTATCCTTATGGGGCCTATCCAAGAAAAGATAAGCAGCTGCTCGGGGAGATGAAAAGCCTGTTCAGGGAATCCGGGCTGGTATGTGCCCTTCGGATCGGGAACCGGATCAACCGGTGGCCGCTGAGAGATCCGTACGAGATGAAAAGGATCGATATCCGGGGCACAGACAATTTCTTTACATTTAAAACCAAATTGCGAAAAGGCAGGAAGAAGCTGTTCTCCTGACAGCAGGATGATTGAAAAATTTTTCCGTCAGTTCATTCGGTTCGGATATCTGGTAGGATTCGCCGCCCTACTGGTATCGCTGGCGCATACCAAGTATGTGATGAGCGTTTCTCAATTCATCCTGGCAGGCGCTTTCGCCATGGAGCGGTTTGACCTCTTCAAGCTAAAAAGATTCTATGAAAAGCAGCCGCCCTACCGGTTTTACCTGCTGCTGCTTCCCTATCTGCTGTACCTGTTGTTCGACAGCATCGTCAACGGCTTCCGGGAGTTCTTCCGGAATAAGCCGGCCATGATCTTCAGTTCGATCTTCCTGCTCCACATCCTGGGCCTGTTGGTCACCAGCGATTTCGGGTATGCGCTGAAGGATCTCCGCACCAAGCTTCCCCTGTTCCTCCTTCCCCTGTTCCTTTCGACATCGGAATCTTTCGGCCGGAAGAATTTCTACTGGCTGCTGATCCTGTTTTCGGCATCCGTCTTTTTAAGGACCCTCATCAACTCCTGGAACCTGTTGGAGGGGAATTATGTGGATATCCGGGATATATCGAAACATATCTCCCATATCATCCTGGGGCTCCTGATCTCCCTTTCGGTGTTTTACCTGGGCTACCTGGCTTTCCTGAAAAGGGAATTTCCCGTATGGATGAGGATCCTGTTCAGCCTGACGGCGATCTGGATGCTGGTATACCTGGTGCTGTCGAAGTCGGCCACAGGACTGGCCGTTACCGCTATTACCTTTTTCCTGCTCCTGGTGATCCTGATCTTCCGGGCCCGATTTGCCTGGATAAAAACAGGGCTGACAATCATCCTGGTGGCTGCAGCAGCATTGATAACCATTTACCTGGTATCCGTTTACAGGGATTATTATAAAGTGAATCCCGTTGAAATGACCCGCCTCGACAAATACACTTCACGCGGGAATCCCTATACGAACCTGGTCGGAAGCAATATGACCGAGAACGGGAACTACATTTATCTGTATCTTCAGTTCGATGAGATGCGGGATGCCTGGAACAAAAGAAGCAAAATCCCCTTCGACAGCCTGAACCGGAGGAATCAGCCGATCGTTTTTACGATCCTGCGGTTCCTCACGTCCAAAGGTTACCGGAAAGATGCCGACGGGGTGAACCGGCTGACCGACCAGGAGATCACCGCCATAGAAAAAGGGATCCCGAATGTCATCTTCATGAAGGGATTGAGCATCCGGGGCAGGATCTATGAGATCCTCTGGGGGTACGAGCAGTATAAACAAACGGGAAATCCTACGGGATTGACGATGATGCAGCGGCTCGAATTCTGGAAAGCTTCGGCCGGCATCATCAAGGATAACTGGCTGACGGGAGTGGGCACCGGTGATATGAATACGGCCTTTCAGAACCAGTACCGGAAAATGAACTCCAAGCTGGCGCCCGATCAGCGGTGGAGATCCCATAACCAGTTCCTTTCCATCACGGTGGGATTCGGGATCTTCGGACTTCTCTGGTTCCTCTTCGCCCTGATCTATCCTCCGGCGAAGCTGGGCAAGTTCACCGACTATTTCTTCCTGGTTTTCTTCATCATTGCCGTTCTCTCCATGCTGCCGGAAGATACGATCGAGTCGCAGGCCGGCGTGACCTTCTTTGCCCTATTCTATTCCTTCCTGCTCTTTGCGAGAAAGGAAGACCAGCCGATATGATTCAGTAGGAAATCCCGATCCGGAAGCCGATGAAATAATTCGGTACGTTGTAGTCAATCGGCTTCCCGTAAATGGCGGTGGTATCGGTGACCGTTTCCATCCGGTAGGTTGATTTGATCACCTGGTACTTTAAGAATACTTCGTAAAGGAACCTCAGCTTTTTAGCGATCTTCACCTGGTAGCCCAGGCCCAGGGTAGCCAGGAAGCCTCCTTTGCCGGAGTTATAATAAGTGGTTCCGTACCGGTTGCCGATCGCGCCGCCCAGGTCGACCGATGCCACGAACGTATTCTCTTTCGGCTGGATGGTGTAGGAGAGCCGGCCGAACACCGGGTAAAACAGGCCATGCTGCCAGAACTCGGCTCCCACCCCGGCGCCAATGAACAACCGGTCCATGTACCAGACCCCGTTCACGGTCTGGACCAGCGCGATGATCTCGTCATTTTTGGCATGGATCTGGACCCCGTTCACCACATCCGTCTTGAATTTCCCGACGCCCATGGAGATCCCGGCTTCCGTCTGATTGCCGTATCGCAGCGCACGGCTTCCTCCGGCATCCTGGGGACGGATCCTTCCGGAAGGGCATACAAGGAGAAAGAGCAGCAGCAAAAGGGATATTTTTTTGTTCATTGGGTCCCGGTTATTTCATCGCCCTAAAGTTAAGTAACAAATCGATTAGGAATAAAAAACTTAACTTGCACGGGTAAACCCATCCGGATGTCCGAAGCTGCTGAAAAAAAATGGCTGGTTGTTATCAATCCCAATGCAGGGGTTAAAAAGGGAGCGAAAGAATGGCCGGCTATTCACCGGCTCCTGGAACAGGAAGGCTTCCCGATGGAATGTGTGCTGACCGAATACCGGGGTCACGCGATTCAGCTGACGGAAAAATATATCCTCGGGGGTTACCGCAACTTTGCCGTCGTAGGTGGGGACGGCACCCTCAATGAAGTTTTAAACGGATTTTTTATTCAAAGAACCGTACCGGTAACGGACCTAACGCTGGCCATGATCCCGGTAGGAACCGGCAACGACTGGGGGCGGAGTTTCGGGATCCCGTTCGATCACCGGAAAGCGGTGCAGGTGCTGAAAAGGAATAAGACGGTCCTTCAGGATGTCGGAAAGATCAACTTTTTCAAAGGGGAAGAATCCAGGACCCGCTATTTCCTGAATGTGGCGGGAATGGGATATGATGCGCTGGTGGCTAAAAAGACCAACCTGCTGAAAGAGAAAGGCAGGGGAGGTGCGCTGGCCTATATTTATTTTGTTTTCGCCAGCCTTTTTCAATACCGTTTCATGGATGCGGTCATTGAAGTCGACGGGAAAGAAGTTTACAACGGAGGAGTCTTCTCGATGAATGCAGGGATCTGCAAATATAACGGCGGAGGCATGATCCAGGTGCCCGATGCCGTGCCGGATGACGGCATCCTGGATTTCACCCTGATCCGGAAAGCCTCCAAATGGGTGGTGGTCCGCTATGCCCACAAACTGTACGACGGGACCATTTCCCAGGTGCCGATCGTATCGTTCTTCAGGGGAAAATCGTTCCGGGTCTCTTCCGGGGGAAAGATCTACCTGGAAGCGGACGGTGAATCGCTCGGGCATACCCCGTTCACCATCGAAATACTGCCCCTTGCGTTGAAAGTGGTTACCGGGCACCAGGTACCGGGTGCCGGGAACTAGGCACTACGTCTTCTTCTGGCGGCACGCCCTCCCAGTAAGCCCCAGCCCCCGCTTCCCAGCAGGAATCCGAAAGCATACCAGGCCCCGTTATTATTCTGGGCATACATGGCGTAATCTTTCGAGAAAAGCATGGCTATGAAATCGATCGGGGCGATGATCCCGTGCCAGAGTCCTCCCCAGAACCCGTAGGTATGGCCTTTCAGGCAGGCATCCACCACTTCCCGGTTTGCGCAGCCGGTGAAGAATACCAGCAACAGGATGGCCGCGCCGGCGAAAAGCACGGTCTTCAAAAGTAAATTCCGATTCATATAAATGGTTTTTACAAAAGTCAAATATATAGAATCCCCGGCATAAAAAAGCCCGGCTTTCCGTTCCTCTGAAGAAATCAGCCAGCCAGGCGGTAATCGGTCAGATAACAGGGTAATTACTGATAAACGACTTCACGCAGGATTTTATGCCCGTAGATTTCACGCATATTCACGCGGTTTTGGTTCAGCGTTTTCATCGCATCCTCCCCACCGACGATCTTCTTTTCGATGGCATCCCATTTATCCTCATTCCCTTCCATAGCCCCCAGGTTTTTATATTCCTGGATCAGCATCACGTCCCAGTCATCCGGGCTTGAAGCAAACCCCTGCAGGATCTTATAGGAAACCAGCAATCCCTGCTTGACTCCTTCCGCACTGACTGCTCCCCAGGTATTCTTCAGACCGTTCAGGTAATCTTCCCCCATGTTGGCTTTCAGCTTGACAAACGTGACAGACCAAACATTTCCATCCTTGTATTGCCGCATGGATTGTGCAACGGTAACCGTCGACAGGGCCAGCAGCAATATCACAGACCATAAAATTCTGATTTGAACCGGTTTCATAACATTGAGTTTTAGATTCGGGGCTGTAAGAATGGTGTTGCATAGCGACAGCCCCTTACGCTATCTTCCTGCAAAAATAAATATAATTTTAAAAAAGACTAAATAAAAATAGAAAAATTTTACAAGACTCTCTCAGGAATCCCCTCAGCATGAAACCCGGAAATTGAACGGATTATTCCTCCCTGACCCCGGTATTGACAGTTACCGGCATGGCGATCATCATGGCGGACTTCTTTCCTTTGACCACAGCGGGCATCCATTTCGGCAGGATGGAAACGACCCGCAGCACCTCGGCATCGATCACCTTATTGACACCTTTCAGCAGCTTCACGTTGGTGACCGATCCGGTAGTATCCACCGTAAAGGAAACATAGATCTTGCAGCTTACGTTCAGCCGGTTGATGGAATCCGGGAAATGCAGGTTATCCCGGATGAATTTTTGCAGGGCATCGTCGCCTCCCGGGAAATTGGGTTGTCCTTTCTGGTAATCGATGGCGACGGTGTAGGGACTTTGATCCTGGGCGCTTCCGGTCTGCTGACCGTACGTGAGCGCTCCGAGAAACAGAAAAACAACCAGGATCAGAAAAGCTTTCATGGCACCAACTTCTTTATGCCCGTTCCGGCTGTAAATATACGAAAAATTCCTGAAAAATATTCTGCTTACCTTAATTCAGACTGAAGAAGGATCCTTCCAGTCGCCGTGGTCGCGGATCAGCCGGATCAGCTCCTCCACGGCATTTTCCTCGGGAATGTTCTTCTTGACCCGTTCCTGCTTCCGGTACAGCATCACCTTCCCTTTGCCCGCTCCCACATAGCCGTAATCGGCATCGGCCATTTCCCCCGGGCCGTTCACGATGCAGCCCATCACCGCGATCTTCAAACCGGAAAGATGAGAGGTCTTTTCACGGATCCTGCGAAGCGTTTCCTGGATATCGAAATGCGTGCGCGCGCAGGAAGGGCAGGAGATGTATTCGGTTTTGGTGATGCGGACCCCGACGGATTGCAGGATGGAATAGGCCACCGGGATCTCAAATTCGGGATCCTCGGTGATGGAAACGCGGATCGTATCGCCGATGCCGTCCGCCAGCAGGCTGCCGATGCCGATGGCCGACCGGATGCGGCCGTCCTCCCCCGCTCCCGCTTCCGTGACCCCCAGGTGGATCGGGTAATCCATTCCCTCTTTTTTCATTTTCTCCACCAGCAGGCGGTTGGAGCGGATCATCACGCGGGTGTTGCTGGACTTGAGCGACAGCACCAGCTCATGGAATCCTTCCTCCCGGCAGATGCGAACAAATTCCAGCGCGCTCTCCGCCATGCCCTCCGGGGTATCGCCATAGAGGTTCATGATCTTCTGCGAGAGGGAGCCGTGATTTACGCCGATGCGGAGTGCGGTTCCGTGCTTTTTGCAAACAGCGATCAGCGACCGGAACCGGGTTATGTCAAAATTTCCCGGGTTGATCCTCACCTTCTCCACGATCGCAGCAGCCTTCTCCGCGATCTTCGGATTGAAGTGCACATCGGCGATCAAAGGCGTTGTAAATCCTTTCCGGTGCAGTTCGCTTTTAATGTTGCGGAGGTTTTCCGCCTCCTTCATCCCCGGAACCGAGATCCGCACGTATTCGCACCCGGCCTTGATCATCCGGACCGCCTGCTCCACGGTGGCCTTCGTATCGAGGGTATCGGTGTTGGTCATGGATTGCACCCGTACCGGGTATTCTCCTCCCATCGGAACATTACCGATATGAACTACGCGGGTTTGGAAGCGGATGTATTTCTGGAAATTCGTCATTCGCAATTTACTTCAGTCCTTTGACATGCGGTTTCCCCGCAACAAAATCCTTCAGATAGAACGGTTCAAAGTAGGCCAGGTCCTCAAATTCCTTTGCGGCAAATTTACGCTCCGCCAGGGAAATCATATAGTTTGCGGAAGGAAGGAAATCATCGAGGATGACAGCCTTCGGGTTCCTTTCCAGCAACGGACGGGATTTTTGGGCGCCATCGCCTGCAAATACAACGGTATGCTGCCCGGGATATTCTGTAAAAGAATCCTCGCGGATGATCTCCGCACGGGTTTCCCGGACCTGCTTTCCCGAATCGTCAAAGATGGCCGAGTAAACCTCCATCCGGCGGGCGTCGATCATGGGGCAAAAGATTACCTGGTTCACCCGGGTTGCGTTTAAGGGTTCAGGGTTTATCAGTTCATGGGTGATCCCCGATATTCTTTTTACCCCGGCTTCAATATCGTTAACCCCTAAACCCTTAACCCGTAAACCACTAAACCCTAAACCCCTAAACCCCAAACCCGTAAACCTATTCCTCATCCCCCATGCCATTGCTTCGAGTGTCCCTATTGCGATCATGGGTTTATCCAGTGCATAGCACAGTCCCTTGGCGGTCGCCACCCCGATCCGCAGGCCGGTGTATGATCCGGGTCCCTTGCTGACAGCTACGGCATCCAGGCCTGAACGGTCAACACCCGCTTCCTGCAGGGTCTCCTCAATGAAGACCGTGAGCACTGAGGAATGGGCGTTTTTCGCGACGGATTCCTTCAGGGAAAGGATCTTGCCGTCGCTGGCCAGGGCGACAGAGCAAACGGCTGTTGCGGTTTCGATGCAAAGCAGGAGGGCCAAAATTGTCAGGAGTTAATGTTTTGTCAAAATTACAGTTAATATTTTCGAAGGGCAAAACGAATTGACTGCTTATTTGTCAGGAAAAAGAAGTGCTGTTGAAGGTTCGCTAATGGTTTGTTCAGCATCCACCCAACATTCGTTCAGGGATAATGACATAAATATAGGGACAGGCATCAAGGGATGATATTGTCAACAGGTCAACCGGTCAACTGGTCAGACAGGGTTTCCCCTCCTGCCCGCAGGGATAGGAGGGGTGGCCGAACGCAGTGAGGACGGGGTGGTTCGATGGACCAATGGCAATTTAGTTTCGCTTAGGATTATTGGAACGCGCCTGCCTGCCGGTAGGCAGGGATGACACAGATGCCTTCGGCAACACGGATTTTCGCGGACGAGCTTTCCGGCGGTCTTAATCCTTGGTAAAGAGATCCTTTTTATCGACCTTCTTCACCTTATCCCCGTCCTTCAATGTCTTTGAAACGACCGAATAGGGTCCCGAGATGATCTCATCTCCTTCTTTCAGCCCGGTGAGGATCTGGATATAGGTATTATCCTGGA
>DATJQF010000189.1:0-5402 GCA_035505995.1 Bacteroidales bacterium | reverse complement strand
ACCTTCAACGATTCCGATTGCCTGTTTTTCCTGGATGCGCTGCGTTATCTCTATCGCGAGCAAGGCGGGTTGGAAGGCGCCTTCGGGTCAATTCCGGAGAAAGGAATCAGGGAGGGGATCCTTGATTTCAGGAGAATATTCCTGAGCCGTTCCCATCTGAAGCGGACGGAAAAACATCTTTCCGACCCGGCTCAGGGATCTTCCTCCAAGCGGTTCCATCTTTTCCTCCGGTGGATGGTCAGGAAAGATGACCGGGGGGTTGATTTCGGACTCTGGAGGCGGATCAGCCCTTCGGTCCTTCTTTGCCCGCTGGATGTTCATGCCGGGAAGGCAGCCCGGATGCTGGGGTTGCTGCAACGGAAGAACAATGACTGGAAGGCCGCGGAGGAACTTACCGCCAGCCTGAGGATGTTCGATCCCATCGACCCGGTTAAGTATGATTTTGCCCTGTTCGGGCTGGGAGCCATGGGCGATCCAACAGACCGGAACGAGTGAAAAATAAGTAATTTTGTATTTTTATATCAACTGTATAACCTCCCCATAAATCATGAAAACGATCCTAAGTATCCTGATAGGGCTTGTCATGACGGTAACGTCATCCGCCCAGCAAAAGACATTTTTCGATTTTAAAACCACGGATATCGACGGGAAGCCTTTTGACCTGTCGACCCTGAAAGGGAAAAAAGTGCTGGTCGTCAATACGGCTTCCAAATGCGGGAACACCCCTCAATATGCGCAGCTGGAGGAGATCTTCAAAAAATACGGCGGGGAAAAATTCACGATCATCGCATTTCCGGCTAATAACTTTTTATCCCAGGAACCCGGCACCAACACCCAGATCAAGGAATTCTGCACCAGCAATTATAATGTGACTTTCCCCATCATGTCCAAGATCTCGGTGAAAGGAAAGGATATCGATCCGATCTACCGGTGGCTGACCTCGAAGGAAGAGAACGGCGTGATGGATGCCCCGGTGAAATGGAACTTCCAGAAGTTCATGATCGATGAAAAAGGGAACCTGGTGGGGATGGTGGCGCCGGGAGAGTCCCCCAAGTGCGATAAGATCATTAACTGGATTGAAGGAAAAAATTAATCCCTCCCTGCATGAAAAAATACAGATGCCTTATTTGCGGGCATGTTTATGACCCGGCCGAGGGCGATCCCCTGCGGAATATTCCTCCCGGTACCCCGTTTGAAGAGCTTCCCGACGACTGGACCTGTCCGGTTTGCGATGCGCCCAAAGAAGAATATGAGCCTTTGGAGTAAACTGCTGACAAGAGATCCCCTTCATATTTATTTTTCCGGATATAACTTTTATCTTTGGAGAAAATTTCAAACATGGAAAAAAGTTTAAAAGGAACCCAGACCGAGCAGAACCTGTTAAAGGCTTTTGCCGGAGAATCGCAGGCTAAAAACCGTTATACCTTCTTTGCCAAGCAGGCGCGGAAAGAGGGATTTGAGCAGATCGCCTCCCTGTTCGAGGAGACCGCCCTGAATGAGGAAGAGCATGGCAAATTGTTCTTCAAGCACCTCGAAGGTGGGGAAGTGGTGATCACGGCAGGATACCCGGCCGGGATGATCGGAACCACGAAAGACAACCTCAAAGCGGCTGCCATGGGAGAGCACGAAGAATGGTCCGCCATTTACCCGGAATTTTCGCGGATCGCCGCGGAAGAAGGGTTCCCCAAAGTCGCCACTCTTTTCAAGCTCATTGCAAAGATCGAGGAGAGCCATGAGAACCGGTACCGGAAACTGCTGGCCAACGTGGAAGAAAATAAGGTTTTTGAAAGAGGGGAAAAGGTATTCTGGATCTGCCGCAAATGCGGTCATGTCCATTTCGGAACAAAAGCCCTGAACAATTGCCCGGTATGTGACCACCCAATGTCCTATTTCGAATTAAAGGCCGAGAACTATTAATGGGTCATGGATCCCCTGCCCGGCAAACCGGAAATACTTAACGATTACCGCATCGCCTGCGAGAGCCGGCAGGCCAGCCTGCTGGGGCGCAAGGAGGTGCTGACCGGCAAAGCCAAATTCGGGATCTTCGGCGACGGCAAGGAAGTTCCCCAGCTGGCCATGGCCAAAGTCTTCCGCGAAGGGGACTGGCGATCGGGATATTACCGCGACCAGACCTTCATGATGGCGGCCGGGATGCTGACCCTGGATGTATTTTTTTCCCAGCTGTACGGGGATACGGATCTTTCCGTAAACCCTGCAAGCGGCGGCCGCCTGATGAACAATCATTTTGCCACCCGCAGCCTGGATGACCGGGGAAACTGGAAAGATCTCACTGCCCAGAAGAATTCCTCCGCCGACATCTCCCCTACTGCCGGACAGATGCCGCGTCTCCTCGGGCTTGCCCTGGCTTCCAAACTGTTCCGGGAGAACCCTGCGCTGAAGGATTATACAGGATTTTCCAGGCACGGCGATGAAGTGGCTTTCGGAACGATCGGAGATGCAAGCACCTCGGAAGGGCACTTCTTTGAGGCCCTGAATGCCGCCGGTGTGTTGCAGGTCCCGATGGCCATCTCCGTTTGGGATGACGGCTGGGGAATTTCCGTCCCGAAAAAATACCAGACCACCAAGCAGGATATTTCCGAGATCCTGGCAGGACTCGAGAAAAATGAAAAGGGACAGGGGTTCGTGATCTACCGGGAGAAAGGGTGGGATTACGCCGCCCTGTGCAGGATGTATGCAGAGGGGATCGGCAGATGCCGCAAAGAGCACCAGCCGGTCCTTTTCCATATCCTGGAACTTACCCAGCCGCAGGGGCATTCCACCTCCGGATCCCATGAACGGTACAAGACCAGGGAACAACTGGCCTGGGAAAAGGAATTCGACTGCAACCGTAAAATGCGGGAATGGATGATTGCCTCGGGGATCTCCACCGCCGAAGAGCTGGACCGGATCGAAGCGGAGGCGGTCGTTTCCGTAAAACAAGCCAGGGAAAGGGCATGGAAGCATTACCAGGATCCGATCAAGGCAGAGCGGGAACGGCTGATCTCTGCCGTGCGGACGACGCACTGCCCGTGCCGGAAACAGGAGCGCATCGACCAGGTCGTGGACGATCTTCAGAAGGTCAGCGAGCCGGTTTACAAGGATGTGATCTCCTCCGCCAAGCGGATCCTGCACGATGTATGCACAACCTGCAGCATGAAAAAACCGATGAAGGCCGACCTGTCGGTGTGGCTGAACCGGATCATGGAGCAGAACACCGAGCGTTACGGGTCCCGGCTGTTCAGTGAATCGAAAGAAAGCGCCCTGCAGGTGCGGGGGATCCCCCCGGCCTATCCTGACCAACCGGCCCAGGTGACCGGCAGGGAAGTGCTGCTGGCCAATTTTGACCGGATCCTGAACGACCATCCCCTCGTAGTGATCTTCGGGGAAGATGTGGGGAGGATCGGCGGCGTGAACCAGACACTGGAAGGGATGCAGGCCAAATACGGGGAGTTGCGGGTCATGGATACCGGGATCCGCGAAGCCACCATTGTCGGCCAGGGGATCGGGCTGGCCATGCGGGGATTCAGGCCGATCGCCGAGATCCAGTATTTCGACTACCTGCTGTACGGGCTGCAAGTGATGAGCGACGACCTGGCCACCCTGCAGTACCGGACCAAAGGGGGTCAAAAGGCCCCGCTGATCATCAGCACACGGGGTCACCGGCTGGAAGGGATCTGGCATTCCGGATCGCCCCTGAGCATGGTCATTAATTCCATCCGGGGCATCTATGTGCTGGTCCCGAGGAACATGACACAGGCGGCAGGATTTTACAACACCCTGCTTGCCTCCGATGATGCCGCCCTGGTCATCGAACCGCTGAACGCGTACCGCCTGAAGGAATTGCAGCCTTCCAACCCCGGAGAATACCGCGTACCGTTGGGGGTACCCGAGGTCCTGGAGGAAGGAAAGGATGTGACCCTGGTCACTTACGGAGCCTGCGTCCGGATTGCCCAGGATGCCATCCGCCAGCTCAGGAATTTCAAGATCAGCGTGGAGCTGATCGATGTGCAGTCGCTCCTTCCGTTTGATGTGGATCACCGGATCCTGGAATCCCTGAAGAAGACCGGCCGCATCATATTCTTCGATGAAGATGTGCCGGGCGGAGCCACTGCCTATATGATGCAGAAAGTGCTGGAGGAGCAGGGAGGTTACCCTTACCTGGATGCGGAACCGAAAACGATCACCGGGACCGCTCACCGGCCGGCATACGGCACCGACGGCGATTATTTCTCGAATCCCAACGCAGAAGACGTTTTCGAATGCGTGTACGGGCTCATGAATGCCGCCAACCCCGTCAAATATCCCCAGCTCTATTAACATTCGGCCATGAAGGTCCTGCCGGTCATAACGGGCGACGGCTCCCATACCCTGCTGGTCCCGGAGCTTCATGAGCATTATCATTCTGTTCACGGCGCCATCGCGGAAAGCCGGCATGTGTTCGTCGAAGCCGGGTTGAACCGGTTGATTCCCTTTAAAAGCAAGATCCGTGTCCTCGAGATAGGATTCGGAACGGGTCTGAACGCGTTACTCACTTTTTTTGAAGCCCGGCTGAAAAATGTGTCTGTGGACTATACAGCCGTCGAGCCCTACCCCCTGGAGCCGGCGATATGGGAAGCATTGAATTATCCCGAATTACTGACTTTCCCGGATGCAAGGTCCGTTTACCGGCTCCTGCATACCTCGCCCCCCGACCACCTGACCCGGATCTCTCCTTTGTTTTTCCTGGAAAAGAGGGTGGATCGCTTTCAAACGGCGGCCCTGCCGGTCGCTTCTTTTGATGTCGTTTACTTGGATGCATTCGGTCCGGAAGTGCAGCCGGAGATGTGGCTGCCGGCGATCTTTGAAAAGCTGTTCCGGGTGATGGACCATGACTCCATCCTGGTCACCTACTCCTCAAAAGGCGCGGTAAGGAGGGCGATGAAGCAGGCCGGATTCACCGTGACCAAGATCCCGGGACCGGAAGGCAAAAGGGAGATGACCCGGGCATTCAGGAAAGGATGAGGGAATTTCATCCCGGCTTGATTTATATTATAATTTTGAAGGATGGCAACGGAGATCAACCGGTTTAACCTCCGGATTTACGGACTGCTGACGGATGAAGGCAGAATTTTGGTGACGGATGAGTACCGGCTGGGGATCTTCATGACCAAATTCCCGGGGGGAGGATTGAAATTCGGGGAAGGACCGGTGGATTGCCTGAAAAGAGAATTTCTGGAAGAGCTTGACAGCGAGATAATTGATTACCGGCATTTCTATACGACTGAATTTTTTCAGGCCACCACCCTGCTACCTTCCGAGTTTCAGCTGATTAATGTCTATTATTCGGTAAGCTTGAAAAAGCCCTACCGCTTCAAAACGACGGAGAAGAAATTTGATTTTCCTCAAGTCATGGACGGGGTGCA
>DATJQF010000188.1:0-4608 GCA_035505995.1 Bacteroidales bacterium | reverse complement strand
GGCGAGGATCCCTCCCGAGAAGTTGAGGGCGCCCAGTTTGGGCCCGATGATGTAACCCACACCCATATAGGCGGGGCTGACACCCGGCGAGCTGATCAGCATCCCGCCTTTCCCGCTGAATACGGTGCCGGTGACCACCTTGCTGCTGAACGTATAGAACTTTTCCCAGAGATACTGGAACAGGCGAAGCTCGCCCAATAACTTGATCAGGCCGCCCAGTCCCATGGCCCAGAAGAGGAACCGGGATCCGCCGGAGCCATGCTGGCCGGCTTTATGGATCTCGGAGGCAGCGACCGACTCCGGGAAAGGAAGCTCTGCATCTTCCACCATCACACGGCGCAGGATCGCAACGAACATGATCCCGAGCACTCCGCCCGCCATCAGGATCAGCGAGGAGGTGATATAATGCCCCGGGGTGTAAAATTCCGACCATATCCCTGAGATGAAGAATGCCGGCAGGGTGAAAATAGCGCCTGCCGCCACCGATTCACCGATGGAACCTACGGTACGGGCGATGTTCTCTTCCAGCAGGGAGCCTTTTACCATCCTCAATATCGCCATTCCCAGCACCGCGGCCGGGTAGGTGGCGGCGATGGTCATCCCAGCCTTCAGCCCCAGGTAGGCATTGGCTGCGCCGAGGATCACGGCGAAAAACAAGCCGATGATCAGCGCCCTGAGCGTAAATTCTTTCATGTTCGTCTCGGGCGAAACGAACGGAATGTACCTTTTCTGTTCAGCCATAAAGTTCTTTTTTGGAATGAATTACCGGTAAGATTTTTTTGCTAAAGTAGGATAAATATTGAACCTGACAAAACTATCTGAGGTTATAGAGATGGACGAGCTTTTTCGTTTCCAGGAAGGGCTCCCGGAAGCTTTCCCGGAGCGGATAGATATGATATTCCGCAGGGATCCCTTCCAGTTCTTCCCCGAACTCTCCGCCCTTCAGGTAAAGGATCCCGTTCGGGACCGGGTGCCGGTAAACGGGGGAGATCTTATGCTTCACCAGGCGAATCATTTCCGGCAGGCGGGCGACCGCACGGGCGACGACAAAATCAAAGGAACCGTTCAACTGTTCCACCCTTGCCGTTACCGGGGTGACATTGGCGAGTCCCAGTTCCCGGCATATGTTGGTTACGGCCCGAATCTTCTTTTCGATCGAATCGGCCAGCGTGAATTCCGATTCCGGGAAGAGGATCGCCAGCGGGATCCCGGGGAATCCCCCGCCCGTGCCGGCGTCGAGGATCCGGCTTCCGGGAAGGAAAGATACATATTGTGCGATGGAAAGTGAAAAAAGGATATGATGCACCTCGAGGTGCGCCGTTTCCTTCCGGGAGACCAGGTTGATCCGCTGGTTCCAGAAAAGGATCCACTCCCGGAACTGTTCGAGTTTGGAAGATTGCTCCCCGGTCATCCCGGGAAAATATTGCGAAAGGATCTTCATCATTCTCCCTTGGGGGGAGTGTCCGGATCTTTTTTCTTTGCCTTCGGAGTTTTGGGCTTCGCTTCTTTTTTCTCCGCGGTTTCTTTTTTCTCCGCCGGTGCTTTAGCAGGAGCTTTCTTTGCAGGCTTTTTCACCGCGGGTTTTTCCGCAGCCGGTTCGGATTCCGGGGCGGCAGGCTCGGTTTCCGCTGCCGGGGCAGGTTCGGGGGCAGGTTCGGGAGTCACCGTTTCGGCAGCAGGAGCCGGTGCTTCGATGACGGGAGCCGGGGCGGGTGGTTCCGCCACGGGTTCGATCACCGGTTCCGGCACGGGTTCGATCACGGGTTCCGCCACCGCAGCGACGACCGGTTCCGGTTCGGAAAGGATGACAGGAGATTCGATGATTTCAGGGGCGACTACCGGTTCCTGAATTTCCGGCTGCGGCTTGGGCTTCTCCGGCTGTTTGATCTTTTTTTCTTTCGGCACAGCCGGTTTCACCGACACGATCGCTTTCCCCGCTTTCTTCCTGGAACGGCGCACCCCATAGCTTCCGATATGAATTTTCCCTCTTCTTGATTTTTTATCTCCTTTTCCCATATATAGATGATTGGTTGATGATTTCAGCAGAAGTGCAAAAGTAAATAAAAATTGTTACCCCTGACCGGATCAGCCGTTTCTCTTTTCCCGGTATGCTTTTTCGATCAGGTCGGATTTCCGGATCGTGTGCCGGGCCCACCCGAGCCGGATGTCGAGTTCCTCCTCCGCGGTGAGGTGCCAGTCGATCCCGGATTGCCGCAACCTTCCCGACAGGGCCGCGATCAGCAGGGCGGCAGAGACTGAGATATTGAGGCTTTCCGTGAACCCGACCATCGGGATCCTGACGAATCCATCCGCTTTCCCAAGGGCCGCCGGAGAGAGTCCTTCCAGCTCCGTGCCGAATACCAGGGCGATCTTTTTATCGAGCGGCAGGTTTTCCGGGGTGTAATCGTCCTTATGCGGCGAGGTGGCGATGATGGCATATCCCTGGCTCTTCAGCCGGTCCAGGCAGGTGACGGTGTTATTTTCCTCCCCGTGATATTTCAGCAGGGTCAGCCATTTGGAAGATCCCAGGGCGACGTCCGGGTTCACTTCGTACCGGTTCCGGTTTTCGATGATATGCACCTCCTGGATCCCGAACACATCGCACGTGCGCAGAACGGCGCTGGCGTTATGAGGCTGAAAGATATCCTCCAGCACCACGGTGAGGTACCGGGTGCGGTTACGGATGACCTCGTCGAACTTTTTCAGCTTGTGTTCCGTGATGAACCGGTTCAGGTAGGCCAGCAGCTTTTCCTTCTCGTCTCTGTCCGTTTTCTCTTGTTTCATCCGGTATTCCCTGGGGCTCAAATGTAAAAAAAAGGGACCATATGCCGTGGAATGAAGAAAAAATATAATTTTGCACTTCAAAATTTGCGTTCCATGGCGAAAAAGACCGGCAAAACGGAAGACCGGATGGTTGCTGTTGAAGAAGCCTTCAGCAAAACCGAACAGTTCATCGAGAAGAACCAGAAGATCATCCTGATCGTGGTAGGCGTGCTGGTGCTTGCCGTGCTGGGATATTTCGGCTTCAAGCGGCTCTATCTGGCGCCACGGGAAAAGGAAGCCCAGAGCCAGATGTTCATGGCCGAGGAGTATTTCGAGATGGACTCCATCAGCAAAGCCCTGAACGGGGATGGCAACTATCCCGGTTTCCTGGATATCATTGACGAATACGGGATGACCAAGTCGGCAAACCTGGCCCATTATTATGCAGGGATCTGCTATCTGAAGAAAGGGGAATTTGAGAAAGCTATTGATCACCTGGAGAAGTTCAGCAGCAGCGATAAGGTGGTGGGTCCGATGGCCAAAGGTGCGATGGGGGATGCCTATATGGAGTTGAACCAGGTGGATAAAGCAGCGAGCCTGTATATGAAAGGGGCCAATGAACGGGACAATGAATTCACCACCCCGATGCTCCTCATGAAAGCCGCCCAGGCTTACGAGGTGCTGGGGCAGTATGATAAAGCGCTGGAGAATTACCAGCGGATCCACGACAAGTACATCCGAACCACCGAGGGCAGGGAGATCGATAAATATATCGCCCGGGCCAAGGGCATGATCAGGAAATAACCGGCCGGCTCCGGGACGGGAGAGATAAAAAGATATACTATATTTAATGCCTGATTCGTCAGGCATTTTTTTTATCCCTACGGTATGGCAAAAGGTCTGCGCATCGTATTTTTCGGAACGCCCGGCATCGCGGTGGCGTCGCTGCAGGCGATCCTGGAGAGCGGCTTCGGGGTGACCGGCGTGGTGACGATCCCGGACCGGCCTGCCGGCAGGGGCCTGAAGCTTACTGCCAGCCCGGTGAAGGACTTCGCCGTGAAAAACTCGCTGGACCTCCTCCAGCCGGAGGATCTTACGGACCCCGGGTTTCTCCGGAAGCTGAGGGACTGGGATCCGGAAGTGCAGGTCGTGGTGGCTTTCCGCATCCTGCCCCGGGAAGTATGGGCCCTGCCGCCTCGCGGAACGTTCAACCTGCATGCCTCGCTGCTTCCGCAGTACCGGGGGGCGGCCCCGATCCACCGCGTACTCATGAACGGAGAAAAGGAAACGGGGGTGACTACCTTTTTTCTCCAGGACCGGGTGGATACGGGAAATCTCCTGCTGCAAGAGCGGACGCCGATCGGGCCCGATGAAACCGCGGGGGAGCTCCGTGACCGGCTTACGACGCTGGGTGCACGCCTGGTGGTGGCCACGCTCCGGCAGATCGAGGCAGGGAGTCTTGACCCGGTATTGCAGGAATCGTTGATCCGGCCGGGAATTGAACTGAAGAAAGCGCCGAAGATCGCCCGGGAGGATTGCCTGATCCGATGGGACCGCGAGGTGCTCGCCCTTCATGACCAGGTGCGGGGGTTAAGTCCGGATCCCGCTGCCTACGCCGTTTTCAGGATAAAAGGCGAAAGGGAACTCTTCCTGAAGATTTTCCGCGCCCGGCCGGAGGTGGCGGAGCACGGCCTTCCGCCCGGGACGGTAACTTCGGATGGGAAAACGTTTCTCAAGGTAGCCGCGCGGAATGGGTATCTCTGCCTGCTAAGTGTTCAGCCGTCGGGACGGAAACCCATGGATATAGAGGAGTTCCTGCATGGCGCCGGACGTCAGTTGCTCTGA
>DATJQF010000187.1:0-2501 GCA_035505995.1 Bacteroidales bacterium | reverse complement strand
GCGATTACTTTACACCGGTTGAGAACCAGATCCTGAAAGAGCTTTACATCCTGCACAAATACCTTCACGGGATAAAGGAGAACGAGTCACCGTTCTATGAGTTTATCGGGGGATATATGATGGAATTCCCTGCGGAAAAAGAGAAAATCTTGTCGATCTTCAGGGAAGTAACTTCCCATCCGTTCCTTTACCCGTCACCCCCGGAGCTCTGGGTCCTGAACCGGGACCACCGGCACCGGAATATGGTGATGGCTCCGTATGGCGGGTCCGAGTCGGGATGGTACACCTTCAACCTGAATACCTGCGGTCCGGAGGATCTGATGACCTTCCGCGGGGTATCGCGGAATGACGCCGTCCGGGTCATCTCCTACCGGGATTCATCCAGCGGCTTTCGCTCCTTCAACGATCTTCTGCTGATCCCGGGAGTGCAACCGGGAACTTCCGCCATCCTGGCGGAGAACAGGCTGGACCCCTCCGTCCTGAAGAAACTGGACAATGAGGAAGAAAGCTTCAGCATCCCGATGATCATCCTGCATCAACTAAAGCCTTTTATCAGCGCGGTCCTGATCCTCACGCTGATCACCACGACGGTTCTTTTCTTCGCATTTTACCTGAACAGGAAAAGCTGGCGCCGGTCGCTCCGGATGCTGCTCCGGACCCTGGGCAAGTCATTTCTTTTTATCTTCCTGATCCTGGCTTCGTTCGTGCTGGGATTCCCACCGTTGCCGGCCCTGGTCATCTTTACAGCCCTGTTCGTTGGCCTGAACTTCCTCCGCACGCGGAAGAACCCGTTAAAGCGCAGGGAGCTCCTGGTCTCAACAGGGGCCATCGCGATAATGCTGATTTATTCCCTCGTTTAGGCTGATGAAGTTAGGGACTCCCGGTGACTCCTGGTGACTCCTGGTGACTCCTGGTGACTCCCGGTGACTCCCGTTGCCCCGTTGACCATTTTTCAGTACCTTTGCCGCCTGATCCAGGAAGGGTATGCTCGACAAACTCGAAGCCATCAAGATAAAATTTGAGGAGATCCAGCGGGATATGACCGATCCGGCCGTGATGCAGGATATGAAACGCTTTATCAAGCTCAGCAAGGATTACAAATCGCTGCAGCCGATCATGGAGGCGTACGAAAAGTACCGGAATATCCTGGCCAACCTCGAGCATGCCAAAGATATCGTCTATAAGGAAAAGGACGATGAGTTCCGGGCGATGGCCAAGGAGGAGGTGGAAGTGCTCACCGCCGACAGAGACCGACTGGAGGAAGAGATCCGGCTGATGCTGGTGCCGGCCGATCCGCAGGATGAAAAGAATGCGGTGGTGGAGATCCGGGCGGGAACGGGCGGCGACGAAGCCAGCATTTTTGCCGGCGACCTGTTCCGGATGTATAATAAATATTGCGAGAGCCGCGGATGGAAGGTCGAGCTGATCGACATGAGCGAAGGAACGGCCGGGGGATACAAGGAGATCATCTTCGACGTGATCGGCGACGGGGTGTACGGCCAGATGAAATATGAATCGGGCGTGCACCGGGTGCAACGGGTGCCGCAAACCGAGACCCAGGGCCGTATCCATACTTCGGCCGCTACCGTTGCCGTGCTCCCGGAAGCCGATGAGTTCGACGTGGAGATCAAGCCGGCCGACGTGAAGAAGGAAACCTTCTGCGCCTCCGGTCCGGGGGGACAATCGGTGAATACCACCTATTCCGCCGTCCGCCTGACGCATATCCCGTCGGGCATTGTCGTAAGCTGCCAGGACGAGAAATCGCAGCTCAAGAACTATGAGAAAGCGATG
Source organism: Bacteroidales bacterium (assembly GCA_035505995.1). GTDB lineage: Bacteria > Bacteroidota > Bacteroidia > Bacteroidales > FEN-979 > DATJQF01. Next base: position 710 of record DATJQF010000187.1, on the reverse strand, counting down.
AAAGTGCTCCGTACCCGGCTATATGAGCAGGAATACCAGAAGTACCTCGACGACATTTCGAAGAAACGCAAGACGATGGTCTCCACCGGCGACCGCTCCGCCAAGATCCGTACCTACAACTATCCCCAGAGCCGCGTCACCGACCACCGCATCAACATGACCCTCTATAACCTTCCGGTGATCCTGGATGGAGACGTTCAGCCGTTAATTGATGCCTTGCAGCTTGCAGAGAATGCCGAGCGGCTCAAGGAAGCGGTCAGCTAAGTATTTTTCCGGACACAGATATCTCGGATGAGAACTGATTGGCACAGATAAATTCTGTGTAAATTTGTTTTATCTGTGTAATCCGTATTCTAATTAAAAGGCCTATGAACCGAACCGAACTCATTTCCCTGATTCAAGCAAAAAAGTCTTTCCTTTGCATCGGTCTCGACACCGACATCACCAAGATCCCACAGCATCTTCTCTGCGGTCACGACCCCATCTTCGAGTTCAACAAGGCCATCATCGATGCCACGCATGACCTGGCCGTGGCGTATAAGCCGAACTTCGCCTTTTATGAATCTTCCGGCGTCAGGGGCTGGAACAACCTGACCAAGACGATCCAGTACCTGAAGGAGTTCAACGTCTTCACCATTGCCGATGCCAAGCGGGGAGATATCGGGAATACCTCCCAGCAGTATGCGAAAGCCGTATTCGACCCCGAAGCT
>DATJQF010000186.1:0-22766 GCA_035505995.1 Bacteroidales bacterium | reverse complement strand
CGCAAAAGTACAACCTTTTTTTGATTTGCTCAAGTAATCCGCCGGAAAATTTGATGTTCTGCAAGATTAGCCGCCGGGTCACCGGGTCCCCAAATCAACCGGGTTATTCGTTCACCTGCCGACCTCTACTTCGCGTACGTGATCGCTCTTGTTTCCCGGATCACGGTGATCTTGATCTGGCCCGGATAGGTCATTTCGCTCTGGATCTTCTTGGACAGGTCGAACGAAAGCTGGTTGGCTTCGGCGTCGGAAACCTTGTCGGCCCCCACGATCACGCGGAGCTCCCGTCCCGCCTGGATGGCATAGGTCTTCACGACACCCGGATAGCTCAGCGCCAGCTCTTCAAGGTGCTTCAGCCGCTCGATATAGGCTTCCACGACTTCCCGCCTGGCTCCCGGACGCGCGCCCGAGATGGCGTCGCACACCTGGACCACCGGGGAGATCAGGTTATCCATCTCGATCTCGTCGTGGTGCGCACCGATCGCATTGCAGATCTCCGGCTTTTCCTTGAACTTTTCCGCCGTTTTCATGCCCAGGATCGCATGCGGCAGCTCGGGTTCCGTATCGGGCACCTTGCCGATATCGTGAAGGAGTCCCGCCCGCTTGGCTTTCTTGGGGTTCAGCCCGAGTTCGGCCGCCATGGTGGCGGATAATTTCGCGACCTCGATCGAATGCTGCAGCAGGTTCTGTCCGTAGGAAGAGCGATACTTCATCTTCCCGATCATCCGTATCAGCTCGTGATGGAGGTTATGGATGCCGAGGTCGATCGAGATCCTTTTACCGGTTTCAATGACCTCCTGCTCCACCTGCTTCCGGGTCTTGGCCACGACTTCCTCGATCCTGGCCGGATGGATGCGCCCGTCGGTGACCAGCTTGTGCAGGGAAAGGCGGGCGATCTCCCTTCTTACCGGGTCAAACCCGGAAAGGATAATGGCGTCGGGGGAGTCGTCGATAATGATGTCGATGCCGGTGAGGGATTCCAGGGTCCGGATATTGCGGCCTTCGCGGCCGATGATGCGGCCTTTGATCTCATCGCTCTCGATATTGAATACGGAAACGGTGTTCTCAATGGCATAATCCGTGGCGTTCCGCTGGATGGCTTCAATCACGATCTTTTTGGCTTCGGTATTGGCGGAGATCCTGGCTTCATCGAGGATGTCCTTGATCTGGACCTGTGCTTCCCCGCGGGCTTCTTCCTTCAGGTTCTCGATCAGCTGGGATTTCGCTTCCACGGCCGAAAGGTTGGCGATCGCTTCCAGTTTCTCGATCTGCACCTTATGGGCCCGGTCGAGGTCGGATTGCTTCTTATTGAGCATCTCCAGCTGGTTCTGCAGATTCTGCTTGATGGTGCCCAGCTCTTTCTGCTTTTTCTGGAACTCTTCGAATTTCTGGTTGACGGTCGATTCCTTCTGCTTCAGCCGGTTCTCGTTCTTGGAGAGCTCCTCGTTTTTCTCATGAATGTATTTTTCATGCTCCGCCTTCAGCTGCAGGAACTTTTCCTTGGCTTGCAGGATCTTGTCCTTCTTGATCACTTCGGCTTTTTCCATGGATTCCTTCAGCAGCATGTCCCGTTTGCGTTCCATGGATCGGCGAAGGACCGTCCACGTGATAAGTCCGCCGAGCACGATGCCGGAAACGGAGATTATCAGATATAGGTAAATGTCCATCGTCTGAGTTTTAGGTTAATATTGAGTCAGCAGGAGGAGGGAGCAAAAAAAAACCCGCACTAATCCGGAGGTATTGATAAACCTCATATGAAATGGATAGGGCCGCCAAGCCTTTCAAGCTTCCCCGGTGCCGCCGAGGCGGCACTCCGGCCGAAACCGGAGTGGGGCCTGCTTTACAGGCTTCTGAGCTTTGCCCTAATGTTTGTAATGTTAGGTTTACAAACTTTAAGAATTAATGCGGGTATACCGTAATGGTTTTTTCAAAGAACGTCAGGATGCCGGACTGTTGAGTACCTCGTCCAAAGCCTTATTGATCCCGATCAGCTTATCATCCAGTTCCTGCTCCGAATGGGTGGTCTTCTGTTCATTCTGAAGGGAACCGACCACGAATTCAAGGGCCACCATGGCCAGCAGGTCTTGCTTGTCCTTGTACGCGTAATTACTGGAATATTCCTTTATTTTCTTATCGATCAGCTTGGCCGACCTGCGGAACAGCTCTTCCTGTTCGTTGTCGATCACCAGCTTATAGGGCCGGTCGGCAAGGGTGATGGATATGGAAAGCTCACTCATTGGCTTTGTTCGTGTAATAATCAGGTATTCAGCAGCCCGATGCATTTATCGATTTCCCGCACCAGTTCATTGATTCTCTCTTTCGCTTCCGCTGCTCCTTCTTTGTTTTCTATAGTTTTGGTTAATGTAAGATTTCTGATTTTCTCTTCTGTTTTGGTGATGGTCTTTTTCTGCTCTTCGAGGACGGATTTCAGCTCCTGCAGTTCCGCTTGCAATCTCCGGTGATCTTTCTGCAGTTCGCTGTGCCGGGCTACCAGGATCCGGATCTTATTTTGAATCCCAGAAACCAGCGATCCGGTATCCGCCATAGAAAAAGATCATTAGTATTGCAAAGATATAAAAAAAAATCAAAAGAAAGTTTCACCTTCCGGGTTCCCGGCCGATTAATGTCACGAATTAACACCGTGACCATGATCGAGGAGTTTTTACATTACCTGTGGAGGTTCAGGCTGCTGGATCCGAAGCTGGAGACTGTGGCCGGGGAACCGGTAACGGTGATCCAGCCCGGTGAGCATAACCGGGATGCAGGTCCCGATTTCATCAATGCACGGGTCAGGATCGGATCCACCACCTGGGCCGGGAACGTGGAGATCCATGTCCAGGCGTCCGACTGGTACCGTCACGGCCACCAGGAGGATCCGGCTTATGAGAATGTCGTGCTGCACGTGGTGATGAACAACGACCTGAAAGGGAAGGAGCGGGAGCTCCTGAAGATCCCCCAGGTGGAGATCCGCGACCGGTTCCCGCTCTCCATCTATGAGCGCTACGAGTATTTCCTGAACAATCATCAGCGGATCCCCTGCGAGAACCTCATCCGGGGACTGGATCCGTTCGTGTTCGGGCACTGGGCGGATGCGCTGGTGTCGGAAAGGCTGGAGGGAAAATGTCTCCGGTTCAGGCGGTCGCTGGAGTCTTCGCGTTTCGACTGGGATGAAACATTTTACCGGCAGCTGGCCTATGCGTTCGGATTCCGGATCAACTCCCTCGCCTTTGAGCAGCTGGCGCGATCCCTCCCATACAGGCTATTGCTGCGCCACCAGGGGAACCTTTTCCAGCTGGAGGCCCTGGTGTTCGGCCAGGCCGGGCTGCTCGACCAGGCGTTTACCGGGGAATATCCCCGGCTGCTTAGCCAGGAATATCATTTCCTCCGCCAAAAATATTCACTGACGCCGGTCAATCCGACCCTCTGGAAGTTCCTCCGGTTGCGCCCCTCCAATTTCCCGACGCTCCGGCTCGCCCAGTTTGCCGGCCTGCTGCACCGGCCGGGCAAGCTGCTGGACACTTTCCTGCAGGCGGATAATGCCGCGACCCTGGCTGAGATGCTGATGGTCCAGGCTTCGGAATACTGGAACGATCATTATATTTTCGACCGCGATTCCCCTCACCGGCACAAATTGCTGGGACTTTCCTCGGTGCACCTGCTGATCCTGAACCTGGTGGCGCCTTTCCTGTTTTATTACGGGGAAGAGAAGGGGATCGAACCCTATAAGGAGAAAGGCTTGCAGTTGCTCGGTGAGCTGCCCGGGGAGAATAACTCGGTGATCGCCCTGTTCCGGGAGCTCGGGCTGCCGGTATCCCAGGCTTCACAGACCCAGGCGCTCATCCAGATGAAATCCCGGTACTGCGACCGGAAGAAATGCCTCGAATGCCGGATCGGGAAAGCGCTGTTATCCTGAAGAGACCTCCATGAGACTGAACCAGATCCTCAGGGAATACCTGGCGTTCAACCGCCAGGAGCAGCGGGGCCTCCTGTTCCTGCTGATCCTGCTTTCGGCTGTGATCCTGGCTATTTACCTGACCGGGAAGATCCATTCATCGGCCTCCTTTGATTATTCGGCTTATCAGAAGGAAATAACCGGGTTTGAAGATGAACTGAGAAGGCAGGATTCGCTGGAGGCCGCGGCAAAAAAAACGGAATACCGGAGATTTACCGGGATGTTCTCCCGGGGGGTTCCTGACACCGCACACTCCTTCCCGGGTTATAAAAAGGAGGTCGTATGGATCGAATTGAATGCTGCCGATACCTTCGACCTGCAGCGGCTGCACGGGATCGGTCCGTCCTATGCCCGGCGGATCGTGGGTTACCGGAAGCGGCTGGGAGGCTTTACCGATAAATCGCAGCTCCTGGAGATCCCGGGCATGGATCCTGCCCTCTACCGGAAAATTGCCTCCTGCCTCACGGTCAACCCCGATTCCGTCCACCCGATGGACCTGAACAGGGCGACTTTCAAGGAACTGATGTCGCATCCTTATTTTTCCTACGGGATGGCGAAAGCCATCATGCTGTACCGGAAGGAGCACAAGACCTTCCGCGAGGTTTCCGAGATCCTAAGCATCTCCGGGATCAACGATTCGGTTTACCGGAAGCTCCTGCCGTATATCAGGGTGCAGCCGCCTTAATAATCCTGGTTCCAGGGCTCGTTATCCTCCCCGTCCTCCCCGTCATCCGGTTCATCTTCCCAGTCATACTTCGCCGGCTGCGGTCCGTCCCGCCGGTAATAGAACGCGAGGACGAGCCCGGAGACCATCCCCATCAGATGCGATTCCCAGGATATGGGGATATTGGGGAAAAAGCGGGGGAAGATCCCCCAGACCATCCCTCCGTACAGGAAAGCAATGAGGAGGGTAATGGCCATCAGGCGGTTATCGCGGCGCAGGATGCCGCTGAAGAACAGGAAGGAGGCAAAGCCGTACACCAGTCCGCTGGCCCCGATATGCACCCCTTCTCCCCGCGCCAGGAACCAGGTCCAGAGCCCGGTCAGCAGCCAGATCAGCAGCACCACCCGCCAGGCGATCTCACGGTAGAAATAGAACAGCAGGCTGCCCAGGATCAGCAAGGGGATGGAATTGGCCACCAGGTGCGAAAAGTTGGCATGGAGCAGGGGAGTGGTGAAGATCCCGATCAATCCTTTCCATTTCAGCGGCTGGAGTCCGTATTCAGAGAGGTCGACATGAAAGATCTCCTCGGTGAAATAGACCAGCCAGATCAGGATGACGAAAATGGCGGGGTAAATGATGCTCCGTAAGATCCTTTGCGTATCTTCTTTCATCCGGACAATTATTGCAGCGCACCGGCGTTGTTTGCTAAGTTAAAATTAGTTAAAAAAGAAACGGCCGGAAACCGGTTCTTTAAATTGTTATACTTTTGACCTCTTGAAACCTGCTATTAACAAGCCAAACGGGATGAAACGCTATATTTCCGGGACCCTCCGCAAGATGGGCCCCGCTTTGATGATCGGGATATTATTCCCTGTTTTATTATTCTCCCAGAATGATCAGAACTCCGGGGTAAAGAAATATACCACGCTGATGCAGGACATTAAGTATGCCTACGTGGACACGATCAATGAAGGGATGCTGGTGGAGAAAGCCATTATCGAGACGCTGAAGGAGCTGGACCCTCATTCCGCCTACATATCCAAAAAGGACGTGGAGCGGGCCAATGAGGCGCTGGTGGGAAATTTTGAAGGCATCGGGGTGCAGTTCGAGATCCTGAAAGACACCATCACGATCGTGCATCCGATCCCCGGGGGTCCTTCCGAGAAGCTCGGGATCATGTCGGGCGACAAGATCATCAAGATCAACGGGGAGGATGTCGCAGGCAAAAAGATCACGAACCAGTTCGTGTTTGACCGCCTGAGGGGAAAGAAAGGAACGAAGGTCACTATTTCTATCTACCGGAAAGGGAAAAAGGACCTGATCGATTACACGGTGACGAGGGACAAGATCCCCATCACCAGCGTGGATGCCGCGTATATCATTGCGCCCGGCATCGGGTACATCAACCTGAACCGGTTCTCGGCCACCTCCACCCAGGAGATCAACGAGGCACTGACGAAACTGAAGACGGACGGGATGAAGAGCCTGATCCTGGACCTGCGCAACAATTCGGGGGGATACATGAATACGGCCATCGAACTCTCGGATCAGTTCCTCCCGAACGGAAAGCTGATCGTGTACACGGAGGGCGCGCATTCCCCGAGGGAAGAATACTTTTCTACGAACAAGGGGCTCTTTGAAAGCGGTAAGCTGGTGGTGATGATCAATGAAAATTCCGCCTCCGCCAGCGAAATTGTCTCCGGCGCCATCCAGGATTGGGACCGGGGGATCATCGTCGGCAGGAGATCCTTCGGCAAAGGGCTGGTGCAGCGTCCGTTCCTCCTCCCCGACAGCTCCCAGGTGCGGCTGACCACGGCGCGGTACCATACGCCATCGGGCCGGTGCATCCAGAAGCCTTATTCGGACGACCTGGATGAATACAACGATGACCTCAGCCGCCGGATCAAACACGGCGAGCTGATGAACGCCGACAGCATCAAGTTCCCCGATTCCCTGAAATTCTTTACGGCCGGGCATCGCGTGGTTTACGGCGGCGGCGGGATCATGCCGGATATCTTCATTCCCTGGGATTCCACCCCGTTCACCGATTATTACCTGGACCTGCGGAGAAAGAATGTGGTGAATCTCATGGTGAGCGATTACGTGGACAACCATCGTTCGCAGCTTCTGCAGGACTATCCCGATTTTACTGCTTTCGACCAGAAGTTCGTGCTGAGCGAGGACTTCATGAAGGAATTCCTTCGGGTGGCGGACCGGGAGGGCGTCAAATTCGACCCGAAAGAATACAGTCTCTCGGAAGATCTGATCAAAAGCCAGATCAAGTCGCTGATCGTACAGAAGCTTTGGGATGTCAATGATTCCTACCAGGTGATCAATGAATATGACAAGGAAGTGCAGCGGGCGCTGGAGGTGATCAGGGATGACGCCCTCTTCGACAAGCTGCATGTTCCCCGCAAGTAGACATGTGAAACCCTCCGGTATAATAGTATGGATCTTACGACACGGTACCTTGGATTCACCCTGAAGAATCCCATCATCGTCGCCAGCTCGGGCCTGACCTCCACGGTGGAGGGGGTGGCCGGCTGCGAAAAAAACGGCGCCGCAGCGGTGGCGCTGAAATCACTTTTTGAGGAGCAGATCCTTTTCAACTACCAGGAGAAGCTGAAAGAAGTCAGGCTGGATGCGACGTACCCGGAAGCGGAGGAATACATCAGCCGGCATACGAAGGAGAAAGCGGTGGATGAATATCTCACCCTGATCCGTGACTGCAAGAAGGCGGTGGGGATCCCGGTTTTCGCCAGCATCAACTGCATCTCCGCGTCGGAGTGGACCAATTTTGCCCGCGAGATCGAGTTGGCCGGGGCCGACGGGCTTGAGCTGAACCTTTCGATCCTTCCGTCGGATACGGTGCGCACCTCGGCCCAGATCGAGGATACCTATATCGAGATCCTGAACGAGGTCGTCAGGAAAACGTCGCTCCCGGTCACGATCAAGATCAGCAGCCATTTTTCCAGCGTGGCCAAGACCGCGCTTCGCTTCTCGTTCACCGGGGTGAAGGGGATGGTGTTGTTCAACCGGTTCTTTACGCCGGATATCGATATCGAGGAATTCCGGATCGTGCCCGGGCGGTTGTTCAGCACCCCGGCCGATATCACGCCTACGGTCCGCTGGATCTCCATCCTGTCGGAACGGGTTTTCTGCGATATTGCGGCATCCACCGGCATTCACGAAGGGGAGGGGCTGGTGAAGGCGCTCCTGGCCGGCGCCAAAGCGGCGGAGATCTGCTCGGTGCTGTATGAGAAAGGACTCGGGGAGATCGCAGTGCTCCTGAAATTTCTGGAAGACTTTCTCACGCGCCATCATTTTTCCTCGGTGAGCGAGATCATCGGGAAAATGAGCATGCGGCAAACCGAGAACCCGGCCGCTCTCGAGCGGGTGCAGTTCATGAAGCAGTTTTCCGGGATTGAATGATAACACGGACCCGTTACGCGTGACGCGCAACGGCGATTCAGCGAAGCACTTTATTGACCAGTTCCGCCGCTTCCTGGAGCGTGATGGCGGAATGAACTTTCAGCCCGGATGCATCGATCAGCCTTTTCCCTTCTTCCGCGTTGGTGCCCTGCAGACGCACGATGATGGGAACGGGGATCTCGCCGATGTTCCGGTATGCGTCCACCACTCCCTGCGCCACGCGGTCGCACCGCACGATGCCCCCGAAAATATTGACCAGGATCGCTTTGACGTTCGGATCTTTCAGGATGATCCGGAATCCTTCTTCCACGCGCCGGGCATTGGCGGAACCGCCCACATCCAGGAAGTTTGCCGGGTCGCCGCCCGATAGCTTGATGATATCCATGGTGGCCATGGCCAATCCGGCCCCGTTCACCATGCAGCCGACATTGCCGGTAAGCTTCACATAGTTCAGCCCGCTGCGGGACGCTTCCACCTCCATGGGATCTTCTTCTTCCAGGTCACGCAGGGCTTCGATCGCAGGATGGCGGAAAAGGGCATTATTATCGATCACCACTTTGGCATCGGCTGCCAGGATCCGGAAGTCGGAGGTCTTGAAGACCGGGTTGATCTCCACCAGGGAAGCGTCACTTTCGCTGAAGGCGGTCCACAGCGCTTTTACAAAGCGGGTCATGTTCCGGAATGATTCCCCGCTCAGTCCCAGGTTGAATGCCACCCTTCTGGCCTGGTATTCCTGGATCCCCTTTTCCGCATCAATCTCCTCGGAAAAGATCTGGTTGGGCGTTTCCTCCGCCACCTTCTCGATGTCCATTCCTCCCCGGGGAGAATACATCAGGACATAGCTCGCTATCCGCCGGTTCAGCAGGATGCTCATATAGAATTCGGCGGGCTCGGAAGGTCCCGTGTAATATATATTCTGCTCGACGAGCACTTTCCGCACCTTTTTCCCTTCCCGGGAGGTCTGGGGGGTGATCAGTTGCATGCCGAGGATCTGTCCCGCAAACCGGTTCACCTCTTCCAGGGTTTTCGCCACTTTCACGCCGCCGGCTTTTCCCCGTCCGCCTGCATGCACCTGGGCTTTGATCACCCACTTGTCGCTGCCGGTCATATTCTGAATGATCTCTGCCGCTTTCACGGCTTCGCGGACATTATTGGCCAGGATCCCCTCGGGGATCGCCACACCGTATTTATTCAGGATCGCTTTGCCCTGGTATTCGTGTAGGTTCATCTTGGAATGCTCTGGTAGCGCAAAAATAATGGTTTAGCGCGGGTACGGCGCTATTTATTTTGTCCGGTAAATATAAAATTTTTCCCCGGGCGGGAGGGATCCCGGAGAGGATTTCACCACCGGAAGAATTTTACTTTTTTTTGTTAAAAATGTTTAAAATTTAAAGCATTGAGATATAGTAATATGTGAGATAATAAATTAAATTATTCGAAAATTTTCATTAAATTATTTAAAATAATTCTAAATAAAGAGCCCTCCTTTAAAAATTTGATTTATATTTGCAGCCTGTTTATAATAAGACTAAGATTAAATACAATATGAAAAATATCTGTACCGGGGTTATCCCATCACGGTTCCAGGCTCAAATCTCCCGCGCAATAAACCCTGAATTTTCTTTTGTAAAATAATTCAATCGTACGCGGGATTTATGACCTCAAATTATACCCGGAACCTCTTCCCGCAAAAGAAGAGGATCCATTCAACAAAAAAAATAAGCTTCCTGATCCCCCTCGGGTATCCTTTCGTACTTTTCCTGGTCGCCCTCGCCATATTTGTAACCGGCTTTTCGATCGGTATGCGGCATAGCCGGTTTGAGCCGCTTCCCTTCCTTCCCTTGTTGCGCCACCCGGTGGTAAACAGCCTGCTGCTGATCGCCTGCGTATGCCTCACGGTGCTGGCCGCTTACTATTTCTTTCATAACCGCAGGTTCCCGGTATTGCGGATGAAGGAGCAGATCCGGGAGATCGAGCTCCAACGCGATGAAATCATCCGGAAGAACCGTGACCTGGAACTGGCCCGGAAAGAACTCGCGCAGCGGACCCGTCAGATCGAAATGACCAACCGGTTCAAGTCGGAATTCCTGGCCAACATGTCGCATGAGCTCCGGACCCCGCTGAACAGCATCATTGTCCTTTCGCAGCTCCTGGCGGAAAACCGGAAGAGCAACCTGCTGGACAAGCAGGTCGAATATGCCCGGACGATCTTTTCCTCCGGAACCGATCTGCTTGAGCTGATCAACGAGATCCTGGATATTTCCAAAATTGAATCCGGGAAATTCGACATCATCCCGGAAAGCGTGCTCCTGCAGGAGATCACCACGGACCTCGAGCGGATGTTCCTCCCGGTAGCCCGCGAGAAGGGGCTGGACTTCACCGTTACGGTAGCTTCCGGGTTACCTTCCACCCTGTTCACCGATCCGAGACGGGTAAACCAGATCCTGCGGAACCTGGTATCGAACGCCATCAAGTTCACCGACCGGGGGCAGGTTACGGTTTCGATCACGCGTCCGGAACCTGAAACGGACCTGACGGGAAAATCCATCCAGTCGAGGAAAATCCTTTTCTCGGTTTCCGACACGGGCATCGGCATCCCGGAAGATCAGCTGCACAATATATTTGAAGCCTACCGGCAGGCGGATATTTCCACCAGCCGGAGATACGGAGGGACGGGCCTGGGACTCACCATCTCCAAGAACCTTGCCACCCTTCTCGGAGGAGAAATCCGGGTTACCAGCCGGGTGGACCAGGGCTCTGTCTTCACCCTGCTTCTCCCGGAAAAATATCTCAAGGAAAATCTGCCGCGAACAATATCCCGGAAAGCTTCCTCCTGTGAAGCCTGTGTGAATTTCCTGGGGTCAACGGATCCGTCGCTGGACGGGAAAAGAAATCCGGTGTATGCCTGTGTTTACCACGACGACCGTGATACGGTCACCAAGGAAGATAAATCGGTGCTCATTATCGATGATGATCCTTCGTTTTCCTCCATATTATATGACCTGGCCCGGGAGCATGGTTTTAAAAGCATTGTATCGCATAACGGGGAATGCGGTTTGCGCTGTGCGCATCAGTTTCAGCCGACCGCCATCCTGCTGGATGTATGTCTCCCCGGGATAAACGGATGGCAGGTCCTCGAACGGCTGAAACAGCACCCGGCAACCCGCGATATACCGGTGTGGTTCCTGTCGGGAGCGGATGAACCGAACGAAGTGACCAAACTGGGCGCTGCCGGATATCTCACCAAGCCGGTAAATGTGGATAAGATCCATGGTGCCCTGAAGCAGTTGGAAGAAATACTTCCGGATCCCAAGAGCAAAAAAGCTCCTCCGGAGACTACCGGGGCCCTTGTGCCGGGAAAGACAATGATAGGTTAACGCGAATAAATCAGCAAATGAAGGAGAAGCCCAGGATATTAATTGTCGATGATCATGTCAATAACATTTATGTTGTTGAAGAACTGTTATCTGAAATGGAGGTTGAGATCCTCCGGGCGACATCGGGTCGCGAAGCCATCGGGATCTGCGCCCGGGAAGACCTGGCGCTGGTACTGATGGACGTGCAGATGCCTGAAATGGATGGATTCGAGACCGTGGAAGCCATCCGCAAGGAGGCCAGGAATGAGTTGCTGAACATCATTTACATCACGGCCGTTTGCGATGAAAGCACCTACCGGGTGAGGGGAGTCAAGACCGGCGCCGTGGATTTCATCACTAAACCCCTGATCCCCGACATTTTTATCGGGAAGATCCAAAATTTCCTGAAGCTGTACCGCCAGCGTAAAGAGCTGGAAGAAGAGATCCTGAAAAGGAACCAGGTCGAAATCGAGCTGAAGAGCGCCAAAGAGAATGCGGAGGAAGCGGCCCTGATGAAGCAACAGTTCCTTTCCAACATGAGCCATGAAATACGGACCCCGCTGAATTCGATCCTCAACAGCACCCACCTGCTGTTGAACGAAAGTCCCAGACCGGATCAGCTGGATTACCTCGATATCCTGAAGTTCTCGGCCGAAAGCCTGCTGCAGGTGATCAATGCCGTACTGGATCATTCCAGGATCGAAGCGGGGAAAATTCAATTTGAGTCGGCCGAATTTGAGATCCGGAAGCTGCTGAAGAGAATCTGCAACAGCTTTGAACCGGAACTCCGGAAAAAAGGACTGCGTTTCACTCTCGATCTCGGGGAGAATGTTCCCGAGCGGGTGATCGGGGATGCCGGCCGTCTTACCCAGATCCTGTTCAACCTGGTGGGCAATGCGGTAAAATTCACGCAGGAGGGGGAGATCGTGTTGCGGGCCGGCGTACACGCAGAATCACCGGATAACGCGGAGTTGTTTTTCCAGGTGAAGGATACCGGGATCGGGATCCCGGCCGACCAGCAGAAGCAGATCTTCGAGGCCTATACGCAGGCCAGCGGCTCCACCCTGAGAAAATACGGAGGCACCGGTCTGGGGTTATCGATCACCCGGATGCTGGTGGAACTCCAGGGAGGCAGGCTGGAAGTAGAGAGCCTCGTGAACCAGGGAAGCACCTTCACCTTCTTTCTGAAATTCGGGAAAAGCTTCCCGTCCCTTTCGCAACTAAAACCCACTGCCGATACCGAATTCCAGAGCCTCAACGGCTTGCATATCCTGGTGGTGGAAGATAACCCGATCAACCAGAAGATCGTCTGCAAGCTCCTGTCAAAATGGGATGCCGCCGCGGAAGTGGCTGAGAATGGGACCGTGGCCGTGGAAAAGGTCAGGCAACATCGCTATGATCTCATCCTGATGGACCTCAATATGCCGGAAATGAGCGGATATGAAGCCACCCGGATCATCCGGGAAATGGACGGGGAACAATTCCGCACCCTGCCGATCCTGGCGCTCACCGCTTCGGCCTTCGTGGAGGACCGGGACAAGATCTTCAGTTTCGGGATGAACGGCTACATCATCAAGCCTTTCAGTCCGGCGGAGCTGAATCAGAAAATCTCCCGGTTCGCACGGGAAAATTATCAGGTAAACTAATCGGAGAAACTGTGAGGATACTGCCAGGACCCTGCCCCGCAAGATAAAATGGAATAGGATTAAATAAAAATACATAAAAATGGCCACGACGATGAAAAGCAAGATCCTGATCATAGACGACGAACGGAGCATCCGCCTGTTGCTGGAGAACTTTCTCTCGAAAAGGTACGAGGTGGTTTCCAAGAGCAACGGTTCCGAAGCCATGAGATGGCTGGAAGACCAGGTCCCGGACCTGATCATCTGCGACATCCAGATGCCCTTTATGGATGGATACGAATTCCTGAAGCAGGTCCGCCAGCGAAGCTTTACCCAGCATACGCCGGTGATCATGCTTTCGGGAGTGGATACCAGCAAGGACCGGGTCCGGTGTTACCGGCTGGGATCCCAGGATTTCCTGGTGAAGCCTTTTAACCCGGAGGAGCTGGAAGAATTGATCAAGAAAAACCTGAACCCGATTCATTACGCTGTCAAATGGTAACGCTGTTGAACCTGTTGTATGTCGGACAAAGTTCCGAATTGATCAGCTCTCTGAACCAGAGCCCCGAATTCCGGCTGACGGTCACCGGTCTTCCGGTCGCCGCTTTCTGCTATCTCAAGACGGAAGCCCCCCCGGATGCGATCCTGTGCGATCATCAGTTCAACGGAGAGTCCGGCCTGGATTTTCACCGGCATCTGAAAGAGCATGAAGAGTACCGGGACATCCCGTTCCTGATGTATTCCGGGCAGTTCCGGCCGGAAGATATCCGAAGCGCTTTCGAGCAAGGGGTGGATGATTTCTTCGTCCTTCCCGGCCCTGCACCGGAAAAACTGGCCGGCCGCATCCGGTTTCTTCTGGAATCCCGGAAACGGCGGGAAGAAGCAACCGACGGGAACGGCGGGGATATGAGGTACCGGATGCCGGTCAGCAAGCGGGCGTTTGATATTGTCCTTTCCTCCGCAGCCCTGATCCTCCTGTCCCCGTTGTTCCTGATCATGATGATTGCCATCCGGCTGGAATCCAAAGGGAAAGTATATTATACCTCGGTACGGGTAGGACGGGAACCCTTCCGGTTTTACAAGCTGCGGTCGATGAGGACCGGTGCCGATGCCCAGCTGAGCCAGCTGGCGCGGGAAAAGAACCAGTATGGGGCCGCCAGGAAGGAGTCCGGAGTGGATTTCGACAAACCCTGTCCGCGCTGCCAGGCACTGCCGAACGGGGAAACCTGCTCCCCCCTGCTGCACATCAGCGACCGGACCATCTGCGAATACTGGTACCATCAGCAGAAGAAAGACCTGCTCAGCAACCGCGGATCCTTCATCAAGATCCAGGACGATCCGAGGATCACGAAAGTGGGCAGGATCATCCGGAACACCAGCATCGACGAGCTTCCACAGCTGATCAACGTCCTGAAAGGGGAGATGTCGATCGTCGGGAACCGTCCGCTGCCCCTGTACGAGGCCGAGACCCTGACCTATGATCAGATGGCCAAGCGCTTCCTGGCGCCGGCGGGATTGACCGGACTGTGGCAGGTCAAAAAGCGCGGCAACGGCGGTCCTATGTCGGATGAGGAAAGAAAAGCCCTGGATAATTACTATGCCGACCGCTTTATCGGGAACCGATACTCTTTCTGGTATGACCTGCAGCTCATCCTGAAGACCGTTCCGGCGCTGTTCCAGAAAGAAAATGTTTAACCCAGATCCCATGAAATTCAACACCGTAATGAAAATAACTCATTTCCTTCCCCTGCTGATCCTGTTGCTGGCGATCCGTCCGGTTTACGGAGGCCTGCAGGCGCAGACGGGCAAGCCGTTCGACCTGCTCAAGGACGACATCACCCAGGTCCTTCCGCCGCTGAAGGTCATCCTGGATTCCGCACTGGCCTATAGTCCCGAATTAAAGTTCAGCAATCTCCAGCTCAAGATCAACAAGGGCAATCTTCACACCGAGCAGGCGCAATGGAGTCAGAACCTGGGGGTGCAGGCCAATATCGGGTACGGCACCTTCGATTATATCTATAACAACACCCTGGGCGGAACCACACCGGCCAACTATACCACCCGGCAGAGCCAGTATCAGTATGGAGTGGGGGGATTTTTCCGGCTTCCCTTTTATGATATAGCCAACCGGAGAAATTCCATCAACATCGCCAAGAACCAGATTGCCCAGGCGCAAACCCTGATCGAGACCCAGCAGAACCTCGTCCGGGAACAGGTCATCAAGCAATATTATGACATGGTATCCATGCAGCGGCAGCTGATGATCCAGTCGAAATACCTGGAAACGGCACGGATCAACATGCAAATGGCTGAGAAGAGCTTCACCAGCGGGACCATCACGGTGGATGAATATTCCCGGGTATCGGAAATTGAAGCCCGCACGGAATCAGAATACGAAAGCATCAAGGTTAATTTCCTTTCCGCCTATAAGACCCTGGAAGTCATGGTGGGCATGAATTTTAACCTGAACAATGAAAACCAATAATCACACAGGACAATGAAAATCTCAGATATCATCCGGCTGGTCAGGAAGCATATTATCCTGCTGGTGCTCATTCCCGTCATGATGGCCACCGCCGTGAAATTTCTTACCAAGAATACCTATTCTTCGAAGACGATCTTATATACAGGCCTGACCTCCGGTGCGAACGTACAGCTGGATCAGTCGTTCAACCTGTTCGCGGCGAATGCATCCTTCGATAACCTGATCAACGTGGTGCAATCGCGGGAGACTTCGCGGGAAGTCGCCCTTCGGCTGCTGGCCCAGCACCTTATGCTGAAGCACCCGGATATGAAGTACATCTCCGCGAAGAATTTCCTGGAGCTCCGCAAGAGGGTCCCTTCCTATATCAACAAGCTGGTGGTTCATAAGGCCGTCAAAGGAACCCTGACCAGTCCGATCGATTCATCAACCGTCGATACGGTTGAGGGGGAACAGAAATTCATGTTCAGCGAAGCCGGGACCACCAACACCCTTAGCCTGCAGCCTCCCATGATCGACCGGATGGCGTATGAGCAGACGGTACGCAATCTCGACGCCTATGAAAGCCGCGATGATACGAACTTCGTCCACCGGCTGATCAACATGAGCGACCCGCATTACTCGATTGATGCTATTTCCTCCGTCAGCGTGCAGCGGCTGAACAGCAGCGACCTGATCGAATTGAAATACAACCTGGACGATCCCGGGATGTGCCAGCAGACCCTCGTGCTGATCACGGAGGTGTGCATGAAGAATTACAAAAGGATCAAGGAATCGCGAACCGATGCGGTGGTCAAGTATTTTGAGTTCAAGGTCAAACAGGCCTCCGACAAGCTCAACCTGGCCGAGGATCAGCTGCTCAGGTTCAACCAGGAGCACAACATCATCAACTATGAGGACCAGAGTCACGATATTGCCAAGGAGAAATCTTCGCTGGATGCCTCCATCCAGGCCAAGCGGAACAAACTGGCCGGCGATGATGCGGCGATCAAGGAAATTGAGACCAAGCTGAACAACCAGCAAAAGATCCAGGACCAGAACAAGATCCTGCTCGACAAGCGGAATCAGCTCACCCTCATTAACTCTAAGATCACGTCGGCGGAAATGGCGGGAAAGAACGATTCCGTGAGCCGCGGTAACTTGTCCGACCTCAGGCGGCAGGCCGACCAGCTGAACACTGAGATCAACTCCGCCGTGGGCGAGCTGTATAATGCCACTACGGCCAACGAGGGAACCACGGCTGCCAAGCTGATGGACAGCTGGGTGACCAGCCTGAAGGATTATGAGGCTACGAAGTCGGAGTTGATCGATCTGGAAAAAAGGGCCAAGAACTCAAGTCAGGAGATCGCAAGCTATGCTCCGACGGGGGTGATCCTGAAAAGGATTGACCGCGATATCTCCGTTGCCGAGCAGGAATACCTGGAGTGTGTGAAGGGACTGAACCTGGCGAAGCTGAAAGTACAGGACGTGGAACTTTCCTCCAACATCCGTGCGGTCGATCCGCCGTATTTCCCGGAGTCGCCCAATCCCACGAAACGGATGCTTCTCATGGCGCTGGCCGGCCTGGCAGGATTCCTGCTGGTCATGTCGGTCATCCTGGCCCTGGAATATTTCGATTCCACCCTGAAGAACCCGCAGAAGGCTGCCAAGATCCTGCAGCTGAACCCGGTTGGCATTTACCCCAGGATCCCGGCCAAGCTGAACGGCGTGAATATGCCCTTCATCACCAACCGCCTGCTGGAAATGATGATCCAGCAGATCGAGCTGTACCCCGAAGGAAGATCCTACCGGTTCGGTCCGAGGACCCTTCTCTTCTTCAGTACGACCGGACAGGAAGGAAAAACCACTATGGTCAGCAACCTGGCAAGGAAGCTTAAAAAGCAGGGGAAGAAAGTCGTTGTGATCAACTTCTCGGGCGAAGACCTCCTGCAAACTGAAATGGCGAGGGCCGAGGAAGAGGCGCACGAATCCCTTCCTCCCCGGAAAGAGGCGGTACTGTTGAACAAACAGGGAGAATCCTCCGGAGTAAAGCTGCTGAACGACCATTTTGATTTTCCCGACGAGCATACCACGATGACCCTGGAGATCCCCGAAAACGGCCAGAACTCGGAAGCGCATATGATCTACCGGGTCGATGAGAGCTACTACTCGATCAAGAATTACAACGAGTTGCTGGAGCGGACCCAGTTCGAAACGAACATCCTGCCGGATTTCATCCTCATCGAGCTGCCCCCGCTGCTGTATCACCCGTACCCGGCCGGCCTGGTCACCTCCGCCGACCTGTCGATCCTGGTGATCCGGTCCACGCGGTCCTGGACGCAGGCGGACCAGGGAGCCCTGGAGACCCTGATGAAGCTGACCCATCAGAGCCCTCTTTTCTTATTGAACGGGGTGGATATGCAAGTGGTGAAATCAGCGATCGGCGAATTGCCCAAGAATAAGAACAAAGCCGGAAAGAAAAAGGATAAAAACACAGCCTGACTCATCACAAACTCCTAACAGATCCCGTTTTGGTACGAGCCGTCAAATACATCCTCCGCGAAGCCAATTTCCTGTCCCTGATGGGAAATATGGCCGTTTCGCTTTTCGGTTTTGCCGGATTTGCCGTGATGGCACACGGGTTTCCCCCCAAAGTTTTCGGAGAATGGGTGCTGTTCATCTCCAGTGCCGCGCTGGTGGATATGTTCCGGTTCGGCATCACGACCACGGCCGTGGTGCGCAACCTCTCGGGGGCGGATAAGCTGGAAGGGCGGCGGATCATCGGGTCCTTCATCCTGATCCTGATCCTGGTTTCCACGGCTTTGACGGTCCTGATCTGGGGAGTGTACCTTGCCTTCCCCGGACCCATTCAGCGTTCCGGATACGAGCTGTTCTTCAGGTGGTTCCCGGTAATGATGTTCCTCACCCTTCCGTTCTATTGTGCCCTGGTGATCCTCCAGGCCCAAATGAGATTCGGAAAGATCCTGCTGATCAACCTGATCTCCAGCGGCACCTTTTTCTGCTTTATCCTGGTCAGCAATCTCTTCTTTTCACCTTCACTGACCCACATCGTGATCGCACAGCTTACGATCTTTCTGGCCACTTCGGTGGTCTGCCTCCTGGCGGGATGGGACGGGATCAAATACCTCCGGTATGCTTCGAAGGATACGACCCGGACCCTGCTGAATTTCGGGAAGTACACCACCTTTACCCTGATCGGGACCAACCTGCTGCGCGGGGCCGATACGCTGATCATCTCGCTCAGTCCGATGGGCACGGCGGCGGTCGCCTTGTACAGCATCCCGATGAAGCTGACCGAGCTGCAGCAGATCCCGTTGCGCAGCTTCGGGGCCACCGCATTCCCGAGAATGTCGAAAGCCAGCATCCAGGGAAAGGTTTCCGAAGTGAGGAATTCCTTTTACACGTATTCAGGCGCCATGACCTACCTGTTTGCCTTTATCAGCCTCATCACGTTCGTTTTTGCCGATTTCTTCGTGATGCTGGTTGGCGGCCGGCAGTACCTCCTGTCGGATCCCAACCTTGAAGCGAACGCGGTTCACATCATGCGCATCTTCTCGATCTACGGGCTTCTTCTGCCGATCGAGCGGATGACCGGGATCGGCCTCGACAGCGTGAACCGGCCCGACCGGAATTTCCAGAAAGTATTGTTTATGCTGATTGCAAATGTCATCGGAGACCTGATCGCCGTATTCCTGTTGAAATCCCTGGTGATGGTGGCAGTGGCATCGGTGGTGTTCACGCTGCTGGGGATCTGGCTGGGATATTATTACCTGGACCGTGAGATCTCTCTCAACCGCGGAAAGATCTTTTCCTCGGGAATCACATTCTACAAACTGATGTTCCAGAAGATCCGGAACCAGGAGTGGGGTAACTGAAGTAACTAAATCATGAAGAGCCAAACCAACCAGTTCAATATCATCACGGGATCCGACAAGCTCAGCTCGCTGAAATACCTCGTGCCGCTGGTGCTGCTATCCGCGGTTTCGGCTGTGGCGGTGGTGAAGATGGGAATTGCGGTCGGGATCGTGATTACCGCACTGCCATTGGTCAGCTTTTACCTGTTCTGGCTTTTCCGCAAGCCGGTGGTCGGTTTTTATTCGGCGCTGGTCCTCGATTTCACGCTGATCGGGATTTCACGGTATATCCCCGGGGATGTGCAGATCGGACTGGCCATGGATGCCGTGCTGTTGCTCACTTACCTGGCTATCCTGTTCGAGCGGTTCTATGATCGTGTTGACTGGAAACCCGTCAGAAAGGATGTCACGCTCCTGGCAGCCATCTGGTTCGGGTATTCCGTGCTGGAGTTCTTCAATCCCGAGACGGTCAGCCATGCGGCCTGGTTTTCCGGGATGCGCGGGATCTCATTATACATGTTGCTGATGATCCCGCTGGCGCTGAAATTCGTGGATACCCGGAGGAAGCTGAACACCTTCCTCACCCTGTGGGGGGTGTTCTCGATCCTGATCAGCCTGAAAGGGATCGTCCAGATGACCGTTGGCGTGGATCCTTTCGAAAAGCAATGGCTGTCCGGGGCAGCCGGTCAGACCCATTTGATCTTCGGCCACCTGCGGGCATTTTCTTTCCTGTCGGACGCCGGCCAGTTCGGAGCCAACCAGGCATATTCGGCGGTGGTGGCGACCATTGTCGCCTTTGCCGAAAGGGGGACCCGGAGAAGATTTTTCTTCCTGTCGGTTGCCGCCCTGGGATTCACCGGGATGTTCCTGTCGGGGACCCGGGGTGCGATGAGCATTCCGCTGGCCGGCTTCTTCCTCTATTTCATCCTGAGAAAGAACGTGTGGGTCATGGTATCGGGACTGGTCTTGCTGGTCATGGTCGTCCTGTTCTTCAGGATGACCTATATCGGCCAGAGTAACCAGTTTATCCGGAGAATGAGATCCGCCTTTAATCCGAATGATCCTTCGCTGCAGGTCCGGCTGGAAAATCAGCGGCTGCTGAAAGCTTATCTGGCCACCCGGCCCATCGGTGGCGGGATCGGGCAGGCCGGGGTCAAGGCCAAACCCTATACCGGCAATACGTTCCTGTCGAACACGCCTACCGACAGCTGGTATGTGCTGATCTGGGCCGAACAGGGGATCGTGGGACTGGCGCTTCACCTGTTCATCCTGCTGTATATCCTGATCAAAAGCGCCTACCTTATCATGTACAAGATCCGGAACCCGGTGCTGAAGATGAAAATGGCGGCGCTGGCAGCCGGGTATTTCGGGGTGATGGTCGCCTCCTATGGCAATGCCGTACTGGGAACCATGCCTACCAGTCTGCTCATTTATACTTCGATGGCGCTGATGATGAATTCACCGCATTTCGATAATCAATCGCCCCTGTAAAGCAGGACGGAAAAAGTTGTGGAATTTAAATTGACGAAAATGGAAATTACACATACAATTAAAACATCGGGAACCTTCCCGCTGACCTCCACCCAGAACCGGATCTGGTTCATGGAGCATTTCGACCGGAATATCACCGCGTACAACATCCCCCTCGATTTCAGGATGACCGGGGATCCGGACCTGGAGATCTTCGTCCGGAGCCTGGATCTGCTCGTAGAGCGGCACGAGGCGTTGCGAACGGTATTCCCCAAGGTCAACGGCCTTCCGGTGCAGAAGATCCTGCCGGAACTGCCTGTCATGCTTCACACCGTGCACCTGGAAGATCTTCCGGAAGATCAGCGGAAAGATGCCATCGACAGCCATTCCCTCTCCAACGCCAACCACAAGTTCGACCTCGAGAAGGGTCCGCTGTTCCGGTTTGAGATCCTGTTTCTGGGGAACCGGGAATATATTTTCCTGGCGAATTTTCATCACCTGATCCTGGATGCAGTCTCCACCAGTATTTTCTTTGACGAGCTTGAGCTCGTCTATACGGCGTTGCTTGAAGGGAAACCCGTCAGGCTTTCGCCGCTGCCGGTTACCTATTCGGATTATGCCCTCTGGCAGCACCGCTGGCTGGAAGGGGAGGAGTGCAAGAACCAGATCGGGTACTGGAAAAAAGAGCTCGCGGGGGTCCCCGACGTTCTAAAGCTCCCGGTCGACTATCGCCGGCCCAAGATACAGACCTATAACGGCGCTGAATTTCATTTTGAAGTGGATGCTAAGCTGAGGGAAAAACTGGTGGCCCTGAGCAAGAAGCACGGCACCAGCCTGTCGGTCCCTTTGCTGACGGCATATGCCGTATTGCTTTCCAGGTATTCCGCACAGGAAGATTTTGTGATCGGGTTCCCGATCGCGAACCGGAACCATTACGAACTGGAATCGCTCCTGGGGATCCTGATCAACACCCTGCCGCTGCGGTTCACGGTCAGCGGGGATCTGACCTTTTCCGATGCCGTGGAAAAAACCAAAAAGACATTTTTAGCGGCCTACGATAACCAGGAAGTGCCTTTTGAGAAGCTGGTGGAAGAGATGAAGGTCAAGCGCGCGATGGACTATACTCCGGTCTTCCAGGTCATTTTCAATTTCCTGGCCGACGAGCGCGAGGAGATCCGGATGCCGGGGCTTGTATTGCAAAGGATGCAGGGCCGGCGTGTTTCGGCGCAGCTGGATCTCATCCTTACCGTAACCGACCGGAAAGACAGCCTGGGCTGCATGATCGAGTACAACACCGATCTCTTCCGGAAAGATACGGTAGAAAAATTTGCCGGCCACTGGATGACCCTCCTGGAAGGGGGATGCGCCATGGAAAACCGGCCGGTCGACGAGATCCCCATCCTCACCGCGCAGGAGCGGCAGTTGATGTTCGTGGACTGGAACCGGACAGAGGCCGATTACCCGAAAGACAAATGCATCCATCACCTCTTCGAGGACCAGGTGAAGAGATCCCCGGATGCGGTTGCAGCGAGCGACGATCATGAGACCCTGACCTATTCGCAGCTGAATTCCCGTGCGAACCGTTTTGCAAGATACCTTGCCGGGCGCGGTGCGGAGGAAGGACGCATCGTCGCGGTATTTCTGGACCGCGGGATGGACCTGCTGACCAGTCTCCTGGCGGTTGCAAAGACGGGAGCCACCTATCTGCCCGTGGACGCCATATACCCGAAGGCCCGGCTGGAGCTGATCCTGGAAGATGCAAAGCCGGTGCTGGTAGTCACCCAGACCTCCCTGTTGGAGAACCTCCCGGAAACCGGAAATGAAGTGGTGCTCGTGGATGACCGGAAGGTGTTCTCCCATCCCGATGACAGCGATCTGGGGCTCGGTGATCCCCAGAGCCCGGCCTATATCCTGTATACGTCCGGTTCGACCGG
>DATJQF010000185.1:0-5200 GCA_035505995.1 Bacteroidales bacterium | reverse complement strand
CTCACGGAACTGGCCGGGAAGAGTTTCTTGTTCGAACCCGGTGAGCTGCCCGGAACGGTTTCATTGACACCGGACGGAGTATTGAGCATGGAGGGTGCCGACACTTCCGTCATTTACCAGATCCCGGTGAAAGTTACCGATGCAAAGGGGATCTTCTCGGAGAAGTCCCTGGACCTCTCCACCGGGCTTCAGATTCAATGCCGGATCGTCTCGGCCGACAGCCTGCTGGAATACGGGGAACCGGCAGCCCTGCATCTATCCGTTACCAACCGTTCAACCGGCACCCTTCATGATCTGATGCTGCATCTTTCTTCCTCCGATACCGCATTGCAGATCGCCGACAGTACGGTATCGATCCCTTCTCTCGGTCCCGGCGCAACCCAGGAGTTCGGGACCGCATTTTCGTTCTCGCTTACGTCCCCGCTTCCCGACCAGTATCCGATGCCCTTCAGGATCCGGGCTGCCTGCTCCGGGCATCACTGGACCAAGGATTTCATCATCCCGGTTTCCTCGTACCTGGTCCGGGTGGCGGCTCCCGAGATCGACGACGGGTACGACGGCTTCCTGGATCCCGGCGAAGTGGCAACCCTGCTTCTCCCCGTCACCAACGCAGGTTCCCTGGGGATCCAGGGTATTGCGGTGCATTTATCGGCACAGGATACGCTGGTGAACATCCTGTCCGATCCGGATCAGACACTGGATCACCTCGGATCTTTCGGCGCAGCCACCCTTCAGTTCCGGCTGCAGGCGTCGCAGGCAGCGATCAAAGGGCAATCCGCCAGCCTGTTGCTGACACTCACCAGGCCACCGGATCTCGCGATGGAGGTGCCGGTGCTGCTCCAGCTCGGCAAAGTCCCGGTGGCCATTGTATCGATGTCGGCCGTTTCCGGGACCCCGGCTGCCATGGAAAGCTGCCTCGACAGCCTCAAAGTCGCATACAAGGTGCTGGATTCCATACCCGCCGCCCTGGATAATTATGCCGCCGCCTTTGTGATCCTCGGGACGGTCAGCCCGGGCAGCCATGCCCTCACCCAGGAAGAAGGAAGAAGACTGGCCGGGTACCTGTCGGACAACGGGAACCTCTTTCTGGAGGGATACCACACCTGGTATTTCGGCGCACCCACTCCCGTCCATCCTTATTTCGGCTATACTTCCGACCGGGTTCCCATGTACCATTACCGGACCGTGAACGGAATAAACGGAACCTTCGCCCAGGGAATGGAATTTCCGTTCACGGGCTCCTGGAATTTTTCGGTATTCAGCTTCCTGCCGGTTGCCCCCGCCTATGCCCTGTTTGCCAATTCCACCGGGGATCCCCTGGAGATCGCCAATGATCCGGGCAATTACCGGACCATCGGGACTTTCGTGGAATTCGGAAAGCTGGCCGACAGTGCCGGGCTGCCGGGGACCAAAGGGAACCTCATGAAGCAGTACCTGGAATTTTTCGGGGTCAACCTTACCGGACCGTACGCGTTATTCCACAGCGACCGGAACAGCCTTCCTGCAGGCGAATCCGTAAATTTCCACGATGATTCTTATCCCGCCATCGTATCCCGCCATTGGGAATTTCCCGGCGGAACTCCTTCCTCATCCTCGGAGCAGAACCCCGGGGTCACCTATGCCAACGGGGGGAAATACGATGTAAAACTGGTGGTTTCAGACGGAACGCATGCCGATTCGATCCTGAAAACGGCAAACATCACGGTAATCCCGGGAGTGGGGATCATTGAAGCAAACCGGGCGGAAGCAGTCAGGGTCTATCCGAATCCAACCACCGGCGAGGTTTTCATTGAGATTCCCGAAGAGGTCTGTTTCCCGCTGACCCTGTCGGTTTATGATTTTATGGGAAGGAATATTTTGAAGAAACAATATAAAGAAAACCCCGGTTCGGGGATCCTCAAACTGAATTGGACTGCATTTCAAAAGGGTTTATATATTCTGAAAGTGGAAGCGGAAACCGGAGATCAGACTGTAAAGGTCATCCTCCGGTAACAGTTCGTTTCGTACTTTTGATTCAAATACCAGGCGAATGGCAATTCAAGGCACAGAGCTGAAAAAGAAAATACAGGAGCTTTCATCCAACCTGTACGGGGAATTGGTCCGGATCCGCCGTCATTTGCACCGCCATCCGGAACTCTCCAACGAAGAGGTGCATACCGCGGAATATATCTGTTCGCGGCTGGAAGAGTCCGGCATCCCCTATAAAAAAGGGATCGGAGGCAACGGGATCGTGGCGGTCATCAAGGGGAACAAGCCCGGGAAAGGATGCATCGCTCTGCGGGCCGATATGGATGCCCTGCCCATCCTGGAGGAGAATCCTGTACCCTACCGTTCGGAAGCGGACGGGAAGATGCATGCCTGCGGTCACGACGTCCATATGACCAGCCTGCTGGGCGCAGGGAAAATCCTCTTCTCCCTGAAAGATTCTTTTTCAGGGACAGTCAAGCTTTTTTTCCAGCCCTCCGAGGAGACCTATCCCGGCGGGGCGATCCGGATGATCGGGGAAGGAGTTCTGAAAGATCCCGGGGTGCAGTATGTGATCGGGCAGCATGTGATCAATACCGTGGAAGCGGGAAAAATAGGGGTGAAGGCAGGAGCCTATATGGCCTCCACCGACGAGGTTTTCCTGAAGGTCAGGGGGAAAGGCGGGCATGCCGCCACCCCGGAACAGGTCATCGATCCCATCCTGATCGCTTCCCATATCCTGGTGGCGCTGCAGCAGATCGTGAGCCGCAATGCCAACCCGGTCATCCCGACCGTGGTCTCCTTCGGACGCATCTCCGGCGAGGGGAGGACCAATGTCATCCCGGAGGTGGTGAATATAGATGGCACCATTCGGACCTATGACGAGGAGTGGAGAAAAAAAATCCAGGAAAAAATTGCAGAGATCTCAACAGGCGTGGCCCGGTCGATGGGCGGCGACTGCGAGGTGATCTTCTCCCCGGGCTACCCGGTGCTGGTCAATGATGAAAACGTAACCGCCAAAGTCCGGCAGTGGTCGGCAGAATATCTCGGCGAAAAGAACGTTATGGAACTGGAAGCGAGGATGACCGCCGAGGATTTTTCTTACTTTGCCCGTGAAGTGCCATCCTGCTTTTACCGTCTCGGCATCAGAAATGAAGCGAAAGGGATCACGTCCAACCTCCATACCTCCACCTTCGATGTGGATGAGTCCTGCCTGGAGACCGGCGCCGGGCTCTTGGCTTTCATCGCCCTCCGGATGCTCAACGGGTAATGCCAAAAAGAATGCTGCGGTGAGAACGAAAATCCGGACAGGACTGATTGGAGGGCTGACGGCATGGTTCCTCGCAACGGGTTCATGGTTCAGCGGCCATGCACAGGATCATCCTGCCGGCCAGACCGTGCTTCCTTTTCAGACACCGGCTTCGCAGACCTCCGACGAGCAACTTGCCCTCCAGTATTTTCAGGACCGGGAATTCGAAAAAGCGGCCGAGATCTACGATCGGCTTTATGCCGCCAAGCCTACGTCGACTTATTATTTCTATTATTTCTATTGCCTGGTGGAGAACCAGGATTACGATAAAGCGGAGAAGCTGATCCGGACCGCCCGTAAAAATGATCCCGATGGACTGAAATACATCGTGGACCAGGGATATGTCTATTACCGCCAGGGGAACGAGGAAAAAGCGCACAAAACCTATGATGAAGCCCTGAAGAAAATGCAGCCTGTCGTGCAACAGGTGTATGAGCTGGCCAACGCCTTCCTGATGCGCGGGGAAGACGGCTACGCCGTGAAGACTTACCTGAAAGGCCGGGAGATGTTCAATACCCCCACGAATTTCGGGTTCGAACTGGCCTCCGAATATGAGCGGACCGGCGATTACACGAAGATGCTGGATGAATATATCGGACTGCTGGAAATCAACCAGACCTATCTGCAGACCATCGAAGACCGGCTGCAGATGTTTCTGGCGAACGATCCGAACAATTCCAAGAATGAGATCCTCCGGAAGTACCTGCTGGAGAAGGCCCAGAAAGACCCGGAGCGGACCTACTATTCCGAGTTGCTCTGGTGGTATTCGATCCAGCAAAAGGATTTTGAGCTGGCCCTGCTTCAGGCCAAGTCGCTCGACCGGCGGCTAAAGGAGGACGGGGGCCGCGTGTTCCAGCTGTCGAAGCTTTGCGTCAGCAATGAGAACTGGGATGCTGCACTGGAAGGATACCAGTACCTGGTTTCCAAAGGGAAGGATTTCCCCTATTATGAGGATGCCCGCCGGGAACTGCTCAACACCCGGTATCTGAAGCTGGTCTCCGGGCCGTCTCCTTCCGTGAAATCTTTGGAAGAACTGGAAAAAGAGTTCCGGAAAGAGATGGAGTTCTCGGGCAAAGCCCCCGGCCTGGTGAGGAACCTTGCCCATATCGACGCATTCTACCTGAACCGGACGGACGAGGCCGTTGCCCTGCTCCAGGGGCTGGTGGACAAACCGGATATCAGCCTCCTGGATAAAGCCGGCATAAAGATCGAGCTGGCGGACATCCTGCTGTTCACCGGGCAGGTGTGGGATGCCTCCCTGCTGTACCAGCAGGTGTACCAGGACTTCAGGAATGATGAGATCGGCCAGCAGGCGAAGTTCCGCAATGCCAGGCTCTCGTTCTACATCGGGGAGTTCAAGTGGGCGAAAGACCAGGCCGATATCCTGAAAGCGGCCACCACCAAACTCATCGCCAACGATGCCATGGCCCTTTCCCTGCTGATCAGCGAGAATACCGGCGACGACAGCACCTTTGCGGGCCTGCGGTTGTATGCCCGGGGGGACCTGCTGGATTACCGGAACCAGGATGACCTCGCCATCCGGACCCTCGATTCCGTTTTCATCCTTTTTACGGATCACCCGATCTTCGACGATGTACTCCTCAAGAAGGCAGAGATCCGGATGAAACAGGGATTGTATGCGGAGGCCGATACCCTGCTGGGAACCCTGCTGGCCAATTACCGCGAAAGCATCCTGGCCGACAAAGCCCTGATGATGCGCGCCCGCCTGAATGAGATCCAGCTCAACGACCGCGACCGGGCCATGAAATACTATGAAGCCGTCATCCTCGATTACCCGGGCAGCATCTACGTGGTGGATGCCCGCAAGAAATACCGGTCCCTGCGGGGAGACCAGGAGGCACCGCAATAATACGCCCGGATGATCCGCCCGAAAAAAAAATACGGCCAGCATTTCCTTAAAGATGA
>DATJQF010000184.1:0-9787 GCA_035505995.1 Bacteroidales bacterium | reverse complement strand
TTCTCCGATAATTACTTCGACCTGCTACCCGGGGAAACCCGCGTGGTTTATTTTCAGACCCATTCTCATTCGCCGGACTTTCCGCAACTGTTGAAGATCCGGGATCTTTCAGACACTTATTAACCCCATTATGAAAAAGAGAATTCTTTTCCTTCTGTCGCTGATCTGCCTGGGAATCTTCCCGGCATGGTCTTCCTCCATCAGGGTGATGACGTTCAACATCCGGTATGCCAACCCCGACGACGGTAACTATTCCTGGCCGAACCGCAAGCCGATGGTGCTTTCCATGCTTGAAAAAGAACAACCGGATATCATCGGGTTCCAGGAGGTCCTGCACAGCCAGCTCATGGACCTGGCCGGCAGCCTGAAGGAATATAATTGGTCCGGCGTAGGCCGGGATGACGGTAAGGAGCAAGGCGAATATTCGGTGATCTTTTACCGGAAAGACAGGTTCGAAAAGGAAGACGGATCTACTTTCTGGCTTTCCGAAACGCCGGAAGTGCCGGGCAGCCGGTCCTGGAACGCCGCCTGCAACCGGATCGTCACCTGGGTGAAGCTCAAAGAAAAAAGGACCGGCATGGAATTCTTCGTGTTCAACACCCACTTTGATCATGCCAGTGCCCAGGCGAGGGAAGAGAGCGCCAGGCTGATCCTGGCAAGGGTCGGCGGGATCGCAGGTAATACGGTGGCCGTCGTTACGGGAGATTTCAACGACACCGCCGGAAGCGTCCCCTACCGTCTGCTGACGCAGGGTCCGGGCGGACTGCTCGATTCGGGACTCCTGGCGAAAGAAAAAACAGGACCGGACTATTCTTTTATCGGCTTCCCCTTCAAGCCTGAGCCGGGGAACCTGATTGATTTCGTCCTTTTCCATAACCTGGATGCCGACCTGATCCGCTCGCATGCCGTTATTACCTACAACGAAAACGGGCTATACCCATCCGACCATCTGCCGGTGCTTACCGTCTTTGACATTCCTTAACTTCCAACCCATGAGAAGAACCCTGTTGAAGATCGCGCTGATCCCACTGGCGGGTCTTCTTTTGCTTTCGTGTTGCCGGAAATCACCGGTCAGTTACGTCGATCCCTTTATCGGCACGGGGGGACACGGCCACACCTATCCCGGAGCTAGCATGCCGTTCGGGATGGTGCAGCTGAGCCCGGACACCCGCCTGGAAGGCTGGGACGGATGCTCCGGCTATCATGCATCCGATACGGTAATTTACGGGTTCAGCCATACCCATCTGAGCGGTACCGGATGCTCCGATTACGGGGATATCCTCTTCATGCCGGTAACCGGGAAAGTAGGTCTGGATCATTACGGATATGCCTCTTCATTTGATTCTGCTTCCGAGAAGGCGGAACCGGGTTATTACACCGTCTTCCTTAAAAAGCCCGGGGTGGAAGTCGAGCTCACCGCTACTCCCCGTTGCGGGGTCCAGGAATACGAATTCCCTGAATCGCCGGACGGCGGCATCGTGGTGGATCTCCGGCACCGGGATAAAGTGCTTACCTCCTCTATCCGGATCGTCAGCAATACCGAAATAGAAGGATGCCGCATTTCCGAGAACTGGGCGCAGAAACAAATGGTCTATTTTGTTTCCCGTTTTTCCAAACCCTTCTCCTCCTGGGAGATCCTGACCGGTAAGGGACTGCTGAAAGACTCCCTGCATGCGGAGGACACGCTGATCATCGCCCGGTTCAACTACGTTACTAAAAAAGGCGAGGAGATCCTCGTCAAGACCGGGATCTCCGCGGTCAGTACGGACGGAGCGAGGAAAAATCTCGATCACGAGGTACCGGGATGGGACTTCGACAGCATCCAGGAAATCAGTCGCAAAGCCTGGAATAATGAGCTGGGCAAGATCCGCGTGAGCGGCGGCAGCCGGGAGCAGAAAACCGTTTTTTACACGGCCCTTTACCACGCCATGCTGGCGCCAAATCTTTATATGGATATCGACAGTAATTACCGGGGACGCGACCTCAACATCCATAAAGCCGACGGGTTCGATTACTATACGGTATTTTCACTCTGGGACACCTACCGGGCCGAGCATCCGCTGTTCACGATCATCGACCGGAAGCGGACGACGGATTTCATCCGGACCTTTCTGCGACAGTACCAGGAAGGCGGCATGCTGCCCGTGTGGGAGCTGTCCGCCAACGAGACCGGATGCATGATCGGGTATCATGCAGTGCCGGTCATTGCCGATGCCTATCTGAAAGGCGTCCGCGGATTCGACAGCACCCTGGCGCTGGAAGCCATGAGGCACAGTGCGGAACAGGATCGACTGGGACTGAAGTACTACAAAGCAAAAGGATATATCCCGGGGGATAAGGAGGGCGAATCGGTTTCCAAGACCCTGGAATATGCCTTCGACGACTGGTGCATCGCGCAAATGGCAAAACAGCTGGGCAGGGAGGACCTCTACTCGATCTATATCCGCAGGGCCCAGTACTACAAGAACCTGTTCGACCGCGCCACCGGCTTCATGCGGGCCAAGATGAACGAGACCTGGTTCACCCCTTTCGACCCGTCCGAGGTGAATTTCAACTATACCGAAGCGAATGCCTGGCAGTACAGCTTTTACGTGCCGCAGGATCTTTCGGGACTGATGGAGCTGATGGGAGGAAGGGAAAAATTCTCCGGCAAGCTGGACGGGCTTTTTACGGTCCCTTCAAAGACCACGGGCCGGGAGCAGTCGGATATCTCCGGGATGATCGGGCAATACGCGCACGGGAACGAGCCCAGCCATCACATGGCTTATCTTTATGATTATGCCGGAGAGCCCTGGAAAACACAGGAAATGGCGCACCGGATCCTGACGGAGCTATATACGACCGGTCGCAACGGGCTTTGCGGCAATGAAGACTGCGGGCAGATGTCGGCCTGGTATGTGCTCAGCGCCATGGGTTTTTACCCGGTCACACCGGGTTCCACCGTATATGCCATCGGAACCCCCGTATTCCCCGAAGTGCAGGTCCGCCTGGAGAACGGAAACACATTTACCATCCGGGCCAGAAATGCAGGCATGAATCATTACTATATTCAGTCGGCTACGCTGAACGGAAAGCCTTACAGCAAGTGTTACCTTGAACATTCGGATATCATGAATGGCGGCGAGCTGGTGCTGGATATGGGGAAAGACCCCAATAAGGACTGGGGAAGCTGGCCGGGCGATTATCCCGTTTCTTCGATCAGCGACCACCTGATCACGCCGGTGCCGTCGGTGGATCATGGCCCGAAGAATTTCACCGATTCCCTGAGGATCAGCCTTTCCGACGCTTTGCCCGGAACCATGATCCGGTACACGATCGATGGAAAAGAGCCCGATGAAAATTCCCCGGTCTATGCCAGGCCTTTCATGATCCGTCTAAATACGGCGCTGACCGCAGTTGCTGTAAAAAAAGGAGCACCTGAAAGTTTCCTCATCCGGGCGGAGTTCACACGGATCCCGAAAGACCGCAGGATCACCCTGAACACGCATTACGCTCCGCAGTATTCCGGAGGCGGGGATGCCGCCCTGATCGATTTCAACCGCGGAGGGGAAAACTTCAGGACCGGTGCCTGGCAGGGTTATGAGGGAACGGACCTGGATGCCGTGATCGACCTGGGCTCGGTGCAAAAGGTAAAGTCCTTCTCCACGGGATTTCTCCAGGATATCGGCTCCTGGATCTTCTTTCCCGTGGAAGTGGATTACTACGTTTCTTCGGACGGAAAAAATTTCACACCGGCAGGAACCGTCCGCAATGATGTTCCGGAGACGGATCCGGAGGTCCGGATCAAAGATTTCACCTTGCGCGGGGTCACCCGGACTGCCCGCTACGTTCATGTGATCGCAAAGAACCGGGGTGTCTGCCCGCCGGGTCATCCCGGAGCCGGCAGCAAAGCCTGGATCTTTGCCGACGAGATCACCATTAACTGACCCGGAGATGTCAACCCGAATCAGGTCCGATCTGACCCTCCTGCTCGCCTCGCTGGTATGGGGATTTGCCTTTGTCGCCCAGCGGGTGGGAATGGAGTACGTGGGACCTTTTACGTTCACGGCCGTCCGGTTTACGCTGGGCTGCTGCATCCTGGCTCCCCTCCTGCTCTTCCGGAAGAAATACCGGTTCGGGCAGCAAACCTCACTAACTGCGGCCGAAAAAAGGAAGGTAGTAATCATGCAACTGTTGCTGGGATTGGTGCTGTTCGGGGGCATGTCGTTCCAGCAGTGGGGGATCCAGTTCACTACTGCCGGGCACACCGGTTTTATTACAGGTTTCTATGTGGTGCTGGTGCCGATCGCTTCCCTGTTCTTCGGACAGAAGAACCACTGGAGCATCTGGGGGGGTGCCTTACTTGCGCTCACCGGGCTTTTCTTCCTGAGCATCCGGAAGGATTTTACCGTCAATCCCGGGGATTACTTTGTGATGATATGTGCGCTGTTCTGGACGGTGCATGTGATGATGGTCGGGTATATTGCCCCCCGGAGCGATCCGGTCAGAACTTCCGTCATCCAGTTTCTCATTTGTGCGGTTCTAAGCTGGATCGTGGTGCTGGGCTCGGAAACGATCCTCCTGACCGCTCTCCGGCAGGCGCTCTGGCCGATCCTCTATGGCGGGATCATGTCGGTGGGGATCGGATATACCCTGCAGATCTTCGGTCAGCAAAAGGCTCACCCGGCCTATGCTTCCATCATCCTCAGCCTGGAGGCGGTCTTTGCCGTCATCGGAGGCTGGCTGATCCTCCATGAGCCGCTTTCCGCGAGGACCTTGTTGGGCTGCGGGCTCATGCTTTCCGGGATGGTGCTGGTCCAGTTAAGAAGATAAACGGACCGCTGGAAGGAATATTTATTTTCCCTATTTTTGCTTCTGCATTTTCCTGTAAACATTTCAGATAAAGATCCACAATCCCGTACACATGAAAAAGTATTGCGCATCCCTTGTGCTTCTCCTGGTTTCTTCCCTGATCCTCCCCTCCGCTTATTCCCAAACCGGTCTTGAAGCGGCAGCTTCCGTGACCCTGGAACCGGTGACCGATTTCACGTTCGATGATTTCTTCATTCAGAGAACGCTCCGGATAGATTATACGATGGCCGGGGACTACCAGGGGGAAACGGTCTACCTGGAGAAGATGAAGCAGGAACCGAACTGGGCCGGGCCCCAAAAGCATATGATCGACCCGTTTGATGCGGGAACCTACCGGTATGCCGTATACGATTCGCTTACCGGGAAGCTGATCTACACCCGGGGATTCTGCAACCTGTTCGAGGAATGGCAGGGCACCCCGGAAGCGAAGAAGACCCGGCGGTCGTTCCAGCAAACCGCCATCCTGCCTTTTCCGAAACAGGTGATCCGGTTCGAGATCGATAAACGCCGCTACGAAGATGGGAAATTCGCCCCGATCTTCCAGGATTACATCAACCCCAACGACTACTTCATTTACCGCAATACGCCCAAACAGTATCCGTTCGTGAAATTCCGCGAAGCCGGTGATCCCTCCTTTTGCGTGGATGTCGCCTTTGTGGCCGAAGGATATACCGCGGCGGAGATGCCCAAGTTCCTCGACGATGCCAAAAGGATCGGCGATTATTTCATGTCGGTGGCTCCGTACAGCGAGTTCTCAGGAAGCTTTAACATGTATGCGATCGAGGCGCCTTCGGACGAGTCGGGGGTGGATATCCCGGGAACCGGCGTATATGTGAACACCGATGTTCATTCCACTTTCTACACCTTCGATATGGACCGCTATCTGACCTGTTCCGAGACCTGGGCCGTGTATGACATTGCAGCCAGCGTTCCCTACGATGCCATCTTCATCCTGGTGAACAGCAAGCGCTATGGCGGCGGCGGGTTCTATAACCACATGTGCGAAGGCACCGTGGATAATCCCCTCTCCAAGATCGTCGCCGTCCATGAGTTCGGGCATGCCTTTGCCGGCCTGGCTGATGAATATTACACGTCCGAGGTCACCTATTCCGATTTCTACAACCTGAAGGTGGAGCCGTGGGAGGCGAACATCACGACCAACGTGAATTTCGATTCCAAGTGGAAAGGGATGATCCTGCCCGGGACACCGATCCCGACCCCGCGGGAGGATAAATACAAGGATGTGGTGGGGATGTTCGAGGGCGGCGGCTATTGCGCCAAAGGGATCTATTCCCCCATGATGGACTGCCGGATGAAAAGCAATGAAGCGCCCGGCTTCTGCCCGGTTTGCCGGGAGCGTATCCGGAATGTCATCCTTTATTATTGTGAATAAGGGGCTGATCTTCGATATCCGCAGGTTTTCCGTTCACGACGGTCCGGGCATCCGCACGACCGTGTTTTTCAAGGGCTGTCCGCTTACCTGCTGGTGGTGTCATAACCCGGAGGGAAGGATCCCCGAGCCGGAAACCAGCGTTCGCAATACCCGCATGGAGGAGAGGCTTTTCCAACGGAATGAGATCGCCGGACGAACGATGACCCCGGAAGAGGTCCTGAATAAACTCTGTAAAGACCGGGTGTTCTATGAGGAATCCGGCGGAGGCGTCACCTTCTCCGGGGGAGAGCCCCTGATGCAGGCGGAATTCCTGGAGGAGCTGCTGAAGGAGTGCAGGAAAAAAGAGTTGCGGACGGCTGTGGATACCTGCGGGTTCGCCGGAGAAAAAGTGATCCGGAAGATCGCGCCCCTTGCCGACCTATTCCTGTTCGACCTGAAGCTCCTGGACGATGCGGAACATATAAAATATACCGGCGTCTCAAACCGGGTCATCCTGGAAAACTTTCGCATCCTGATTGATGCCCGTCGCCCGGTTTCGGTCCGGTTTCCGGTAATACCCGGCATCACCGATACGGTGAAAAATTCGGAATCACTGATCCGGTTCCTGGCTCCTTATTCAGAAAAGATCGGTTCCCTCCACCTCCTCCCCTATCACGGTGCCGGAAAAGGGAAATATGCCCGGTTCGGGAAAAAATATCCGTTGGAAGATATAAAGTCGCCGGACAAAGCACATCTTGAGCGAATGAAAGAAAAATTCGGAGAGCTCGGGGTACCGGTCAGGATAGGCGGATGACATCCGTCATTCGATCTCTTCTTCAGGATTGAGCCCCCGTAACTTTCACAGTTTCCCTTCCCCCCAATAATTTTCAGCATGAAATACTTTTTATTATTTTTATATCCATTTTTCATAACAATATGTTTAACATTTAAAGAAATCAGAGTATGAATCCGGCACGTTTCCCAAAGGTCATCCTTCTCCTTCTGACGGTTACCTTACTGCTCCCGTCCTGTAAAAAGGACAAATCTTCTTCGAATGATGAAACAGCCGCCATCATCAGCGACGCCTATATCTATGCCTATCCCCTGATCCTGATGAAAATCACCGAGAACAAGATGACGAATGTGATTCAGTCCACCAATACAGGCTGCGCTCCCCTCAATCAATTGTCACATTGTAACACGATGCCTGATTACACCTTCTTCAACGTGGTTTCGCCCAATGTGGATACTTTTTATTCCATCGCCTGGCTCGACCTGGAGAAAGAGCCCATCGTGGTCTCCGTGCCTGACGCAACCTTGTATAAACCTGCGGGTGCCGCGTGGAGATATTATTTGCTGCAGATCATGGATGCCTGGAGCAACGTTTTTGCGTCGCCGGGAGTGAGAACCAACGGCCCGGGCGCCAGCACTTTCCTGATCTCAGGTCCGAACTGGTCGGGAGCCGTGCCCGGAGGCATGCTTCACTATAAGTCTCCAACGAACATGGCCTGGATAAACGGCAGAACCATGGTCATCGATCAAAATGATGCCACCACCGTCATGGCCTTTCAGAATGCCATGACCATCATGCCGCTGTCTGCCTGGCCGGGGCCGTACAGTCCTCCCGGAGGAACCGTTAACGACAGCATCGATATGGTTACCGCACCGGTACAGCAGGTGGCGAGTCTTCCGGTTGAAAAATACTTTCAAATGCTGTGCGATCTGATGAAAGAAAACCCGGCTTCCAAGGATGACAGCGCAATGGTCCGTGAACTGGCACAAGTGGGGATCACCCCGGGGGGTACCTTCGACCTTTCAAAATTCCCGGCCTCCGAACAGCTTGCCATCAATACCGGGTATGCCAACGGCAAGGCCAACCTGATCAATTCAGGTCATACGATCCAAAAAACCACCACTAACGGCTGGGGATTTATATTATCGGATATCGGGGCTTACGGAAATCATTATGATACCCGGGCCTATGTTGCCATGATCGGCTTGGGAGCCAACCTGCCGGATGATGCAGTGTACCCCACCACGACAATAGACAACCTGGGCGATTCGCTGACCAGCCTCCATCGGTACACCATGACATTCGCGCCGGGACAAACTCCCCCCGATTCCGGATTCTGGTCGATCACCCTGTACAACGACCAGCATTTTCTGGTGCAGAATGAGATCGGCCGCTATGCGATCGGAAGTTATAACAACCTGACATATAACGCCGACAGCTCGTTAACCCTGTATATCCAAAAAGACAGTACCGGCATTCCAAATAAATCGAATTGGCTCCCCACGGCAGAACCCGACAATAGTGTTTTCAATCTCATGATGCGGATCTACTGGCCAAGGAAATCGGTCCTGAATAATGAATGGAAGATACCGGCGGTGGTCAGGGTCAATTGATTTCCCGTTATCGAGGCTGTTGCCTGTTGCCCGGTTGGTCCCGAAATCGTATTTTTGCACAGAGCTATTCCCCTGCTTATGACCGACCGGGTACGAAGATTGCGCGAACAAAGCCTGAATGCCATTCCTGCCATTTCTCCCGAGCGGGCCCAACTGGTCACGGAATTTTATAAGTCGGGCATAGCAGAAAAGGTTTCTGTCCCGGTCGTGCGGGCGATGCTCTTCGAGCATATCCTTAAGAACAAATCCATTTGTATCAACGAAGGCGAACTGATCGTGGGCGAGCGGGGACCGGCCCCGAAGGCCACTCCCACTTACCCGGAGATCAACCTGCATTCGATGGAGGACCTGGAGATACTGGATACCCGTGAGAAAGTATGGTTCCGGGTGGATGAAGAAACCAAAAAGATCTACCGCGAAGAGATCATCCCCTTCTGGAAAGGAAAAAGCAACCGGGAGCGGATCATGCGAAGCATGGAGCCGGAATGGCTGGAGGCATACAAAGCCGGTGTTTTTACAGAATTTCAGGAACAACGAGCTCCCGGACATACCGTTCTTGGGAAGAAAATCTATTCCTATGGGATGGTTGATCTGATTGAACAAATCAGGAAAGAAGCGGCAGGAATTAAGGTGCAAAGCGGTAAAGAAGAG
Source organism: Bacteroidales bacterium (assembly GCA_035505995.1). Classification (GTDB taxonomy): domain Bacteria; phylum Bacteroidota; class Bacteroidia; order Bacteroidales; family FEN-979; genus DATJQF01. The sequence continues at coordinate 507 of DATJQF010000184.1, read as the reverse complement.
GCAGGAATTATACGGGAAAAGCTGGAAGAGTTGAAGGCGATGGAAATAGCCGCGAACGCGATCATCCTGTTCGCCAACCGGTACGCGGACGAGCTCGAAATGCGAAACGCGAAACGCGGAACGCGGGATGCGAACCCTGAAACCGAAATGCTTGCGGAAATCTGCAGGCGGGTCCCCGCCCATGCCCCCCGCACCTTCCACGAAGCGCTGCAGTACTACTGGTTCATGCACCTCGGGGTTGTTATTGAAATGAACCCGTGGGATTCGTTTAACCCGGGCCGGCTGGATCAGCATCTTTATCCTTTTTATAAAAAAGAGATGGAAGAGGGAACGCTGACGAAAGAGCGGGCCAGGGAGCTCCTGCAATCGTTCTGGATCAAGTTCAATAACCACCCCTCCCCTCCCAAAGTAGGCGTGACCGCGCAGGAAAGCAATACCTATACGGATTTCGCCCTGATCAACCTGGGGGGAGTCACGGAAGAAGGCGAAGATGCGGTGAATGAGCTG
>DATJQF010000183.1:0-3244 GCA_035505995.1 Bacteroidales bacterium | reverse complement strand
AATTGGTCAGGACATCGGCGATCAGGTTGCCGCTCCCCGGTGAGGTGTATCCGCTTATATTTCCCGAGGAAGGGACAGCCGTCCAGGAATAGGTGGTGCCGGCCACCGACGAGCTGAACTGGATGTTGGTCAGTCCGGAATTACAGACCGTCGGGGTGGTGGAATTGATCAGTACGTTGGGGACCGGGTATACCGTGACCGTGTAAACTGCCGGAGTGCTGTTGGAGCACCCGTTGGCGGTCGGGGTGATCGTATAGGTCACCGATTCGACCGTCGTACCGGAATTGCTGAGAACGTCCGAAATGACATTTCCCGCGCCCGGGTTGGAATACCCGGAAACGTTGGGAGAAGAAGGCACGGCCGTCCAGGTGAAGGTGGTGCCGCCAACTGTGGAGTTCAGCATCAGGTTGGTGATCCCGCCCGAACACACGGAAGGCGTGGTGGAATTTACCGATGCCACGGGGGTCGGGAATACCGTCACCGTGTAAAGGGAAGGAGTGGGATTGATGCATCCGGCTGCATTGGATGTAATGGTATAAGTGACGGTTTCTATCGTGGAGCCTGAATTGGTGAGCACGTCCGCGATCAGGTTGCCGCTGCCCGGCGTGGTATATCCGCCCACCGTGCCCGAGCTGGCCGAAGCCGTCCAGGTGAACATGGTCCCGGTTATCGTCGAACTGAGCTGGATGTTCGTTTGAATCCCGTTGCAGACGGTCGGGGTGGTGGAGTTGATGATGATATCCGGCAGAGGAGCAACGGAAACATTATAATCATAGGTCGGACCGGCACAGGTCATATAGGTCGGCGTGATATGGTAGGTGACCAGCCCGGGATTCAGATCGGTAACGGATAGTACGTTCGTCAGGGTGCTTCCGGTCGAACCCGGAGGACAGGTGAGGATATTGGCCGTGCAGGTAGGGGAGGGCGCTGTCCAGGCAAACGTGGCGCCGGCCGGCGTTGAAGTCAGGTTCACGTTGAGGGTGTTGCCCGAGCAGATGCTGGTAACGGCGGGTGGATCCACCTGCGGGGACTGGATGATGGTGATGTTCTTGACAGAGATCGGCCCGTCGCCGCAGTCGGTGTTCCATCCCGATACCTTTACCGTTTCCGGTCCCGGCGGTTCGGCTACGGGATAGGTGATATTCACGGTCGGTAAGGTGGTCACGATAGTTCCCCCGCTCCAGACCCAGTGGTATTCATCCGAGCTGGGGTCGGCGCCCACCGAGAAAGTAACGGTGCTGCCCTGGCAGACATTGGCGGGACCTCCGATCCCTCCCAGGTTGTTCGGGCCTTTTATATAGGTGATCGTTACCGGCGTGGTGTAATTGCTGTAAATATAGAACCAGGTGTTGATGGTCCGCTGGTCGCCGAAATCGCCGGACCATAAGTGGCAACCTGTGATGGGCGTGCTGATGCATCCGGGAGGCGTGATCACGGTGGTTCCTCCCACCAGGACGTCATCCCAGTAAAAGCCAGGGTCCGGGATCCCTCCCGGATTGGGACGGATAAGGTTGACTTTGAAGCCGTTGGAGTTATTCTCGAAGTCCCACAGGGGAAGGTGCGTCAATCCGTTGTAATAGGTCAGGGTGAACGGGAAGGTGGAACCGTCCGGTACCTGCAGGCCATTACCATCCTTCCCGTCCCAGGTGATGGTATTGGTCCCTGCCGCCACGGTCTGGGTTATGATGCGGTCCGCATAGGGCGCACCAAGGGCTGACAGGGTCAGATCGATCTCCACATTGCCGAGTCCTCCCGTCGTCTGGAAGGTAAAATCAACCGTCCCGTTGCAATGCGCCTGGGTGGTCACGGAACCCGGCACCAGCTCGCCAAGCTCTCCGCTGGGGTACTCCAGGGAATCGGGATTATTCAGGAAAACCGGGTATTCCGGGTTGTTGTGGGGATTCGGCCCGGGCTGGGATTGCCGCGCCTGCTGGGCATTATGAAAGGCATCGATCGGGTAGCATCCGGATTCATTGCAGGTGAAGGAAAAGTCGCGGGCATCGATCCCGTTGGGATTCAGCCGCATCACCATATCATCCTTCGTGTAGATGTACATCAGGGAAACGAAATGATTCGAATTGTAAGGGGTATTGGAAAGCTGCCAGCACCGGGAGAACACTCTACCCGGAATCCTATAGGGAGCTCCCGGATTGGATTTATTCAAAACGGTTATATCAATTTTCCCGAAGACCCTTTTCTGGTTGCTCCCCAGCGTGAAGGTCATGTAATAATCCCCCGCCATGGTCGGCTGATAGACGTTCGATGGATAACCGTGCGGATCCAGTGCCAGAGGCCCGGCATAAGCCTGGCTGTAATAAGCGATGTATCCTGTTCCGGCGGTCGGCGTGGTTCCTGTCCAGACGACAGCATTATTGGGGTTATAAATCTTCCAGGAAACATTCCCGAAAGTTCCTACCTGGGCTCCGATGCCAAAGTGGATCTCTTCGTTGGCATAATCCGGGGAAATGTGAATGCACAGCCAGTAACGGTAAGTTGCGCCTTCAATCGCGAATGAGTCCCGTTTTTGTCCTCCATCATATCCCTTAACGAGCAGGATATACGTTGCATTCTGATTGCTGTCGGGCATCAGCTCTTTGGTGCCTTCGGCGCGCAGCCATCCGGGCTGGAGGAAGAGAAAAGCTAATAAAGGAAAGAGTAAATATCTGATCCTCATGCGACTACTTATTTATCCACACTACTCACCCCAAGTTAGAATAAAACCGTTAAAAGTACAAAAGTTTTTTGTATATCATAAGATGTATTTGTTTGGGAAAAAAATGCAGGATCCGGGATCCGGGATACCGGCGACAAGATGCAGGATCCGGGATGCAAGATGCAAAACACAGGAGCATGAAACATATTGTAAACCCCCAATGACCAATAACGAATGACAAATGACAGATCACGAACGACCACCAACCACTATCCGGAAGACGCAGGATTATACAAAAGGTTGCTTCGTCGTCCTACGGGGATTTATTAGCGATGACACTATGTGCCCTATGTGACTATGTGGTTAAGAAACATGCACTAGTCTTTCAGGCAGCGTACGGAAAACGCATTATTCCGGTATGCCGGATAAAACGACACCGACGGATTGTAGGTATTCATCCCGTGCGCCCAGGCCTTGTACGTGCCGATGCGGGTGGAAGACCAGATCAGCGTGGCGAAGCTGTCGAAGCTCCACACCGAATTGATGAACCGGGCGCCATAGAGATAGGCATTGAAGTTGGAGTAGCCGGTG
>DATJQF010000182.1:0-6824 GCA_035505995.1 Bacteroidales bacterium | reverse complement strand
GCACTAACCCGGTATATAAGGATGAACGCTACGGCCAGTACCGCGAGATGCTGTACTACTATAACCAGGACGGCTCGTTCGAGCAAAAAGTGGGAAAGCACAACGAGGCCGATCGTGTGGTCCTTCAACAGGCCTGGGATTTTTTCAACGAGCGGATCGAGGAAGCCCGGCAGAAAGTCCTTGCCGGGAAAGTCAGCCCGGTCGTTTACTACATGGAGAAGATCCTCACCGACCCCCTCAACCTGTCGATGATGGCAGGGATCTCCCTGTGGAAGATCAAGCTGCATTGCCGTCCCTCGTTCTTCAAGCGGCTCAGTGAGAAAACCCTGAAAAAATACGCGGAGGCCTTCAACATCTCCGTGGACCAGCTGAAACATGTCGAATAAATAAAAAAGCCTCAATGGAAAAAAACTATAGGATCAACTACACGCACCGCCAGGCAGGTCATTGCGAGAGCGGCGCTACCTCCAACCTGTTCAACTATTACGGCATCAGCCTCTCGGAACCCATGGCATTCGGGATCGGGACCGGGATCTACTTCAGCTATCTCCCGTTTATCAAGCTGATGTTCGCCCCGATGATGTCGTTCCGGAACTTTCCCAATACGGTCTTTCACCGCTCCATGAAATACCTGGGGGTGGATGCCACCGTGATCAAGAAATTCCGGGATCCGAAGGAATCGATGGATGCGCTGGACCGGAACCTTGAAAAGGGCATCCCGACAGGCGTACAGGTGGGCGTCTTCAACCTGACCTTCTTCCCTCCCGAGTACCGGCAGCATTACAACATGCATAATATGGTCGTGTTCGGCAAAGAGGGCAACCTGTATCATATCAGCGACACCGTGATGGAGCAGCCGCAGACGCTTACCTATGACGACCTGCTCCGGGTCCGATGGGCCAAGGGCGCCTTCGCCCCGAAAGGGAAGATGTACTGGATCAACCAGGTGAATAAGAACATGGATGTAAAGGCAGCCACGAAAAAAGGCATCGACAAATCGGTGTACGAGATGATCAAGGTCCCCTTCTGGCTGGTGGGCGTAAAAGGGATGAAAGTGATGGCCCGGGACCTGAAGAAATGGCCCCGGAAGCACGGGAATGAGAAGGCCTCCTTTTACCTGGGCCAGATCCTGCGCATGGCAGAGGATTTCGGGACCGGCGGAGCAGGATTTCGCTATATTTACGGCGCCTTCCTGAAGGAGGCCGGCGAGAAGTTCGACAACAAGACCCTGCTGGAAGCTTCCGACCTGATGGGCCGCACGGCGAACCGCTGGAGGGACTTCACCTACCTCGGTGCCCGGAACTGCAAGAACCGGTCGAAGCCGGAAGAGGACTACGGGAAACTCGGGGATATGCTGTACGAGATCGCCGGGATGGAAGGACAGGTATACCAGAAGCTGGATAAAATCACGATTTAAATGGATCCTCAGCCGCTCATTCAGATACGGGACCTGATCAAGATCTACAAGGGAGCCGACGAGCCGGCCATCAACCACCTGAGCCTGGATATCTTTCCGGGTGAGGTCTTCGGGCTCCTGGGACCCAACGGGGCCGGCAAGACGACCACGATCTCCATCCTGTGCGGGCTGTTCCCTCCCACCCAGGGAAGCGTGGCCATCGACGGGATGGATATCCGGACCCACCTGCCCGCCATCAAGCAGATCATCGGCGTCGTTCCCCAGGATATCGCGCTGTACCCCACCCTGACAGCCTGGGAGAACCTTACCTTTTTCGGCAATATGTATGGATTGCGGGGCAAAAACCTCCATGATCGGATCGGGGAATGCCTGGAGGTGTTCGGCATCGGGAAGCACGCGATGAAAAGGATCTCCACCTACTCGGGTGGGATGAAACGCAGGGTCAACCTGATCGCCGGACTGCTTCATGACCCGAAGATCCTTTTCCTGGACGAGCCCACGGCGGGAATTGACGTGCAGTCGAGGGTGGTGATCCTGGAATACCTGAAAAAGCTCAATGAAAAAGGCACCCTGATCATCTATACTTCCCATTACATGGAGGAAGCGGAAAACCTCTGCTCCCGGGTGGCCATCATCGACCGCGGGGTCATCCTTTCGCTGGGGAATCCGAAAAAACTGGTGGCCGAGCACCCGGAATACAAGAACCTCGAAAATATTTTCATCCACCTGACCGGGAAAGAACTGAGAGACTGATATGCTGAGATATTTTTCCGCATTCCGCAAAGAAGGGATCATTATCCTCCGCGACCTCGCGGGGATGATCGTTCTTTTCGTGATGCCGATGATCATGATCATCATCCTCTCGCTGGTACAGGAATTCGGTTGGAACGCGATCACCACAGAGCCAAAGATCAAAGTCCTGTACGTGGACGAAGATCACGACTCCCTGGCTTCGATGGTGGAAAACGGGCTGATCGGGACCAAAAACTTCGACCTGGTCAAAAGCATCCAGGGAAAGCCCGTGACCGGCGAATCGGCCCGGGAAGAGGTGCGCCGGGGGAATTTCCAGATCGGGGTGATCATTCCCGCGGGCGCCACCCGGACCATCCGGGAAAAGATCCGGCTCATGGTGACCCAGTTCGTGTCGGGGATCACCATGCCGGTCCATAACCCGTTCCTGGGCATCCGGAGGAACGATTCGGTGAATATCGCGGTATTTTTCGATCCCTCCATCAAGGGAACCTTTAAAAACACGTTCATGAGCGCCATGAAGGAATTCAGCCTGAAGATCGAGTCGCAAATGATCTTTCAGACCTTCAATGAGCAGCTCCGGAAGATGTTCCCCCAGTTCGTGACCGGGGTTAAGCCCTATTCCGAGACCGTATATTTCACGGAATCCTACCCTTCGGGGAAGTCCAAAGAGCCCATTCCCAATTCCACCCAGCATAATGTGCCTTCCTGGGCCATCTTCGCGATGTTTTTCATCGTGATCCCGCTGACGAGCAGTATCATCAAGGAACGTGAAGAGGGCAGCCTGATCCGCCTCCATACCCTGCCGGTAAACTATATCACGATCTTCATGGCCAAGGTCGGGGTGTACCTGATCATCTGCTTCATCCAGTTCCTGCTGATGGTGCTGGCCGGGATGCTGGTCCTCCCCCTGTTCGGATTGCCCCCGCTGAATATCGCCGGCCATATTCCCGCACTGGTGCTGATGGCCATTGTCACCAGCCTGGCGGCACTGGGCTACGGGATCCTGATCGGGACGCTGGCCCGCACCCACCAGCAGGCCGCCGCCTTCGGATCCGTTTCGGTGGTCATTCTTACCGCACTCGGAGGATTATGGGTTCCAATCTACTTTATGCCCAGCGTGATCCGTATGATCGCGAGCTGGTCGCCGCTCAACTGGGCACATTCCGGCTTCATGGACATCTTCCTGCGGGGAGGGCACTTCTCGGAATATTCTCCGGAAGCCCTGAAGCTGCTGATATTTTTTGCCGTCACGATAGGAATTGCAATGATCTACCGGAAAATAAAATCACCCATCGCCTCCTGATCATGGAACTGGTTGACCGCCTCGAGATCAAAGTCCGCTTCGGAGAAGTCGATTCCATGAGGATCGTCTGGCACGGGAATTACCTGAAATACTTCGAAGACGGCCGGGAATCGTTCGGCAACAAATACGGGCTCGGGTACCTGGATGTATACAAGCATAACGTGATGATCCCGATTGTCAGGATCGACTGCGATTTCAAAAAGCCCCTGGTATACGGGGATACGGCGGTCGTTGAGACCCGGTATGTCAGATGCGACGCCGCCAAGATCCTATTTGCATACAAGATCTTCCGGAAAGAGGACGACGAGCTGGTTGCTTCCGGTACCTCCACGCAGGTATTCCTGACCCCGGAAGGCGAACTGCTTCTGACACCTCCCCCCTTCTTTACCGGCTGGAAAAAGCACTGGGGTATTATGTAGCAAAAACATGAAACCGGTTGCCGTCGTCTCCTACCACGCCATCACTTCGCTCGGATTCTCGACCGGGGAAGCAGCCGTCCGTATCAAGGAGCAGCGGACCGGACTGGAGATCTGCTCCGACCGCCTGCTGACGCCCGCCCCCATGCCGCTCTCCCTCGTGCCTGAGGCGGAACTTGAACAAAGGTTCGGCTCTCTGCCGGAGATTGAAGAAAAAAAATTCCGGGCGGAAGAATTTACCAAGCTGGAAAAGCTCCTGATCCTGTCAATCCGGTCAGCAGCAGGCAATTGGCTTGACCGGTTGAAGGGAACCGACACCATCCTGGTGGTTTCCACCACCAAGGGGAATATCCACCTCCTGGAAGGACCGTACCGCGGCCGGTTTGATCCCGACAGGCTCTTCCTGTGGAAACTGGCAGAAGTAGTAAAAGGCTTTTTCGGTTTCGCCCACCGGCCGGTGGTCATTTCCAATGCCTGCATTTCGGGCGTACTGGCAATCAGTCATGCTTCAAGATTGCTGGCGTCGGGGAAATACCGGAATGCCGTGGTTGCGGGCGGGGATATCCTTTCCGAGTTCATTATTTCCGGATTTATTTCTTTCCAGGCGCTCAGTCCCGGGCCCTGCCGTCCTTTCGATATCTCCCGCAACGGGCTTTCGCTGGGCGAGGGAGCCGCCACCGTCATCCTCTCAGCCGATCCGGATAAGGAAATGGATCCGGAGTTTGAAGTGGCGGGGTCAGCCATGACCAATGACGCCAATCATATCTCGGGACCCTCCCGGACCGGCGAGGAGCTTGCCCTGGCTATCCGGAATTCGATGCAGGAAGCCGGCCTTTCGCCCGCTGAGATCGACTTTATCTCGGCGCATGGAACGGCAACGGTCTATAACGATGAAATGGAATCGAAGGCCTTCTCCCTGGCCGGTCTGTCCGGATCGCCGCTGAACAGCTTCAAAGGTCTGATCGGGCATACCCTGGGCGGGGCCGGGATCATAGAATCGGCATTTTCTCTCCACTCGATGAAGGAAAACATCCTGTATCCTTCGGCCGGATTCAGCGACCTCGGGGTTCCGGAGAAAATCAGGGTGATCACCGCCCCGGAGCAGCGCGAGATCCGGTCAGTCCTGAAGACAGCCTCCGGGTTCGGGGGATGCAATGCCGCCATCATTTTCCGTAAAAAAGGATCCGGAGCATGACAGAACCGCGTTATATCACCGGCTGGTGCCTGATCCGCAACGGGCGGGTGGTCCTCCCCGACCGCACTCTTCCTATTCCGGAAAATTATACTAATTTTGCCGGGTTCATCAAGGAGCTTTACCGCAACGAACAACTCAGCTACCCGAAGTTTTTCAAGATGGATAACCTCAGTAAGCTGGGTTTTCTGTGCACAGAGCTTGCCCTGAAGGGAACGCAGGTTCCCGGGTCGTACCGGGAAGAAGAAACCGGGGTGGTGCTCTCCAATTCAGGCTCCAGCCTGGATACCGATCTGGCGTACTTTGACACGATTAAAGATAAAAATGCCTATTTCCCGAGCCCGTCGGTGTTCGTATATACTCTTCCGAACATCGTGATCGGCGAGATCTGCATCCGGCACCGGATCAAAGGGGAGAATGCCTTCTTCGTGACGGAGAAGTTCGATGCGGAAAGACTGGCCGGATATACGGAGGAGCTGATGGCATCGGGCCGGTCCCGGGCAGTCCTCTGCGGGTGGGTGGAGAAGCTGAAAGAAGAATTTGAAGCCCTGCTCGTGACGGTGGAGAACAGGCCGGGAAAACTAACGGAGCAGATACTTTTTACGGAAGAGAACTTACATTCAATTTATCAAAATAACCGATAACACCAACATGGACGAATTGATCAACAAGCTGAAGAAAGAGGTAATCGAGCAACTGAACCTGGAAGATATCTCGGCGGACGACATTGCCCCCGATGCGCCTCTTTTCGGCGAAGGACTCGGGCTGGATTCCATCGACGCGCTGGAGCTGATCGTATTACTGGAAAAGAATTACGGACTGAAAATCGAAGACCCCAAGGATGGGAAGAAGATCTTTTATTCTATCCGCACCATGGCCGAATATATTACCGAGCACAAAAAGAACTGACGAATGCCTGCCAGGATATTTGTCACCGGTATGGGGATTATCACCGGTATCGGCAACAACCGGGCAGAAACGCTGCAATCGCTGCTGGCATCCAGATCGGGGATCGGAAAGATCACCCAGGTGAACACACCGCTTCGCGACACCCTTCCTGTCGCGGAAGTGAAATACTCCCTCGAACAGCTTTTTAACCTTGCCGCCCTCCCGTTCCAGGAGGGGTATTCCCGGAATGCCCTGCTGGGCATCATTGCCGCCAAGGAAGCGTATGCCGATGCCCGGTTATTCGAGAACACCTGCCAGCGTACCGGCCTGATCTCCGCCACCACTGTGGGCGGGATGGACCGCTGCGAACTTTACTACGGGGATTTCCTGTCCAACGACTCGAAAAACATCTACATCGATTCTTACGACTGTGCCGACAGCACCGAGCGCATTGCCGCCGTGCTGGGGATCCGCGATTACCTGACGACGATCAGCACGGCCTGTTCCTCGGCCGCCAACGCGATCCTGCTGGGGGCCCGCATGATCCGCAACGGGTATCTCGACCGGGTGATCGCCGGCGGTACTGAGGCGCTGACCGCCTTCCACCTGAACGGGTTCAACGCCCTGAAGATCCTGGATAAGGAGCCCTGCAAGCCGTTCGACGAAAAGCGCAACGGCATCAACCTGGGCGAAGGCGCAGCCTATATCGTGCTGGAATCGGAGCTTTCGGTGAATGCCGTGGGTAAGAAACCGGTCTGCGAGCTGGCAGGCTGGGGTAATGCCTGTGAGGCTTACCACCAGACCGCTTCCTCCCCTGACGGCATCGGGGCCTTCCTGGCAATGGAAAAAGCGCTC
>DATJQF010000181.1:0-3745 GCA_035505995.1 Bacteroidales bacterium | reverse complement strand
CCATGGAAGAGGGCACGATCACCGTGGCCTTGGTTCCTTTTTTCATCAGCCCGATGGCCTCATTCAGCCCCGGGGTGTCAAACCGCTTGCCGTAGGAGAACTGGATCGGATCCGGACGCTCGAAGGAAGAGAAGATCTGCTTGCCGTTGATCAGGGAAACCTTGAAATGCAGCTTGACCTGGCAACCGGTATCGATCTTGATGCCGCTGCCGGCGGTTTTTTCAATATAATAAACCCCGGATGCCGTAGGCTGAACCGTTACGTTGTTCGTCTTAAGGTAAGCCTGGAGGTCGTCCTGTTCCTTCTTTTTCAGTGCTTCCGGTTTGTCCACGGTCAGTACATGGACCGAAAAGGTGACCATCGAATTCGTATCGATGAACCGCGGGCGCATGCCCTGACGGAAAGTCTTCCTGAAGAGCGAATCGGCATTGATCAGGAACGTGGCGCTGTCACCCGCAGAGAGCATCCGCAGGCCTTCGTAGATATCTCCCTTGTAATCGGAAGCCGGGAGCTGCATCCGGATCGCATCCGGGCTCTGCTTCTTGCTTTCGAAAAGCAGCGTATCTTTCCCTTTGGATACGCCTGACATTTTATAATGCAGGGAGATCCAGTCGCCGTTCTTCGGTTTCACCGTATCGCTGCCGACTTTGTAAAGCTTGTAGTACAGTCCGGTGGAGGTCTTGTCAAAACCGGGGTACTTGGAGGAACACGCCATAAAAGTGACGGCGAGCAGGAGCAGCACCGCCAATGGCTTCATGAACGATTTTTTCATAACGGATAATTTAGGTTTTATGGTTCAGCATTTAATTCGCGTTAAGGAGCTCGACATCATAGACCAGGGTGGCCCCGGGTGGGATCCTTGATTGGTCGCCAAGCAGCCCAAAAGCGAGGTGCGAAGGTACAATTATTTTCGCTCGGTCCCCCACTTTCATCAGCAATATTCCTTCTTCCAGCCCGGGTTCAATTTCACTATGTCCGAGGCGTACCGTTTTCGGGTTGTTTTTCCCGGAGGAATAGCACAGGCTCCCGTTGATCAGGCGGATCTCATACAGGTACTGAACACGGTTGCCGCTCTTCACCCGGGGGCCGTTGCCATGGTGATAGATCATGTACCGCACCCCGGTGGGGGTTTTCTGCATGATCCAGTGATACCGGGCAATCAGATCGTCGATCTCCTGGTCCTCCGTCTTCGCGATCTTCCGGTTGAATTCGACCAGGGAATCACTCATCCCCTTCAGATGCCGGGTGGAAACGGCCGGGTGGATTTCCTGCCGGCAGGAGATCCCCGCCAGGAGGATGCAGGCGCAAAGCAGCACGACTGCCGGAAAATGCCGGCGGACCCGAGAGCGCATGTCAGTAAACATCTTTAAGCTGATCCCGGTACCGGGGCAGGAGATCCAGGAAGGTGGCCACCGTTTCGGAAAGACTGCGGGTGCTGTTGGCGCCGGCTGCATTCACATGACCGCCGCCGTTGAAATATTCCCGTGCAATCCCGTTGACCGCGAAATTCCCCTTGGAACGCAGGGACACTTTAACGATCCCGTCCTCCCTTTCGTAAAACAGGGCGGCAAGATTGACCCCTCCCACCGACAGGGCGAAGTTCACGATATCCTCCGTGTCGCCCACCTGGTGCCGGAACCTTTCAAGCTCCCCGAGGGTCAGCGAGATATAGGCCGCATGAAATTCCCCGAGGACCACCAGTTTTTCGTTGATCGAATAGCCCAGCAGCCGCATCCGGTGCTCCGAATAATTATCATAGATCAGCCGGTGGATGTGCTCCCCGTCAATCCCGCGCCGGAAAAGGTCTGCCAGGATCTCGTAAGTCCGGACGTGGTTGCAGGAATAGCTGAAGGACCCGGTATCGGTGACGATCCCGGCGTAGATGCATTCCGCGATCTCGCGGCTGATCATCTCCCGGTCGCCGGAAGCATCGATAAAATCATAAATGATCTCCGAGGTGGAGGAGATATCCTCATAGGAGATCTTCAGGCTGAAAGCGGCATCCGGAAGTGTATGGTGGTCGATAAGGATCCGGGTGGCCGATGAGCTCCTGAGGGGTTCTTCCGCCGTGCTGAGCCTTCCCAGGGTGTTGAAGTCGACCGCAAAGAACAGCTCCGCCGAACGGATCGCCTCCAGGCACCGGTCTGCCTCCCGCTGATATACCATCAGCTTGTCGTGAAAGGGCATCCACCAGAGGAAGGATGGATCCGGATCGGGGATCATCACCGATACCGTATGCCCCTTTGCCGTAAGATAGCCGTAAAGCGCCAGCGCGGAACCGATCGCGTCGCCATCCGGGTTCATGTGGGAGGCGATCAGGATCTTGCGCGGCTGCCGCAGCAACTGCTTTATCCTTTCGAAATCCGTATGTTGAAGGTAATCCAAAGGGTCGTTGAATCCTGCAAAATTATAAATATTCCCCGAAAAAGCGGGACCGGCACTCCCTTCCCGTTGGTAAAATAATTGTATTTTTACCGCTCACGCAGAAACCCCGACTATGGCAGGAAACCGGACATTTACCATGATCAAGCCCAGCACGGTGCGCGACGGACATGCGGGCATCATATTATCCATGATTGAAAAAGCAGGCTTCCGCATCGCGGCCCTCAAGAAAACGCAGTTGTCGGCGGAGCAGGCAGGGCTTTTTTACGCGATACACCGGGAACGGCCTTTTTATGCAAGCCTCGTGGAATTCATGTCCTCCGGACCTGTGTTCGCGGCGATCCTGGAAAAGGCTAATGCCGTGGAAGCCTTCCGTGATTTTATCGGAGCCACCGATCCCTCCAAAGCGGTTCCGGGCTCCATCCGCAGCCTGTACGGGAAAAACATACAGGAAAACGCCGTCCATGGGTCCGACAGCGACGAGAATGCCCGGATCGAGGGGGATTTCTTTTTCTCCGGACTGGAAAAGTTCTGATATCCTATTCCGGAAGGTATTCCCGGAACGATTGATCCGTATAAAAAACCACGATCTTCTCGATAGCCTTTACATTATCAGGGCTTTCACGCTTTTTACGAGGCTTGCCCGCTTCTTTTCTCACTTCTTTCTCCGCCAGGTTTTCCGGATCCTCCCCGGAAATTATTCCGGATTCCCTAACGACAGCCGGGTTCTCCTCTTTTTCCGTCATCATGGCTCCCTTTCCTGAGTAAAGCCATTCCGGGTTGATATCCGGGAAACCCTTCAGCACCTTCTGCAAAAATTCAAGGCTGGGTTTGTTCCTTCCGGATACCAGGTGAGAAATACTGGACCGCGGCACCCCGATGATCTCGGCAAACCGGGCGGCGGTTAATCCGTTTACTTTAATGATCTCAAGAATCCGGTCGGTCATTTTTTCAGTAAATTTTCATTCACAAAAGTAACTCAATGATGCGTTGCGGTCAAGGAATTGTTCATAAAATGTAAACAAATGCGTTTCTTAAAGTTATTCTTTAAGTGACATCACGAATAGTCTGATCCTTAGTATATTACTTTTTCATTGACTCCAATTGTTTACATCTGCTCCAATGGACAGGATCCGGGTAGTTTACAATTTTGCTGAACCTGAACTATAAATATCTAATCATTAATATGATAGCGGTAAGTTGCAGGTTTATTTAAACGATACTGCTTTTTCAGGGATTCTCTCTGTTCAGGGATCTTGTGTTTACATATGTAATTACAAATGTAAACATCTTAAGATCATTGTAAACATTTGAAGCGTCTGTTGAATAACTTACCCTTAGCCGAATTCAACAATAACTTTCT
>DATJQF010000180.1:0-25942 GCA_035505995.1 Bacteroidales bacterium | reverse complement strand
CCCAGCAGTCCTTTGGCAATCGGGGAGTTTACGGATATTTTTCCTTCTTTCACGTTGGCTTCGTTTTCCGGCACGAGGCAATAGCTGACGATGCTATTGTTCTCCGTATTCCGCAGCCTGACTTTCGAGAAGATCAGGATCTTTGAGTTATCCAGTCTGGACTCATCGATCAGGCGGGCGTTGGTGATCACCTCCTGGAGCTTGGAGATCTTCATCTCGAGCAGGGATTGCGCTTCCTTGGCTGCCGCATATTCGGCGTTCTCCGACAGGTCACCTTTATCCCGGGCCTCTGCTATCTGCCTGGATATCATTGGCCTCTCAATGGACGTCAGGTGCTGAAGTTCATCTTTTAGCTTCTGCAACCCTTCGGGCGTGTAGTATTTTATTTCCGTCATGACCTTGAGTTATTAACCGCTTTATATAAGGCAAAAGACCCTTTGGGAGGGTCCTTACGCCATGAAACGAAAAAAGAAATTAAACTCTGTAAAGGAGCGTTAAAAATTAAGTTTCAAATCTATGCTGTGCACCCCGGAGTAAGGATTAGTAGCCCGGAATGAATAATCGATGGCGATCCCTGTTTCCTTCTCTTTGTTGAACGGCACAGAGACCGTGAATCCGGCGCTGGGCCCGGTGAAGATGGTGCCCCGGGTGGTCACGTCGGAGCTGAAGATGCCGTTCTGGTAAGTATAACCCGCCCTCAGGGAGAAGTAATACTTCAGCGCATATTCCAGCCCCAGGGTGAACTGATCCTTGGTGAACGAGTTGGAAGTGAAGTTAGCCGCCAGGGTGATCCTGTGCATATCGCCGATAAGGAAGTCATATGAAGCGCCGATCCTCAACGTAGCCGGCATTTCATATTTTGCCGAACGCTGTTCCACCGTAAAGAGGTCGTTGTCATTCCCGTGTCCCGGGATAATCCCCCGGAAGGATAACCCGTCACCCGAAAAATGCATCGGAGCGCCGACATTCTTCAAGGCAACCCCGAATTTGATCTGGTCCTTCTTCCCGGTGATGTACTGGATCCCTGCATCCAGGGCGATTCCCTGTGCACTGGCGTCCGAGATGGACTCTGAGATCAGCTTGATATTAAGACCTCCGTAAATGCTGTTCGAGAATGCCTTGGCATATGACAGGTTGATATTCAGGTAATTAGGCTTGAATTCGCCCTGGCCTCCTTCCGGATTATTGGTGGTGGTGATATCGATGGTTCCGAAGGTCATTGACATAAAGCTGCCGCTCAGCACGCCTTTATTCTTCCCCAGCCTCTGGCTGAACCCGAATGCCATGACATTTACGCCGGAACCGGCCAGCCAGTTCGTATAGGCGAATATGATCTCCGTTCCCATCGTATGAGCGGTACCGGCGATATTGGAATACATCGCCTCCAGACCATAGGCGTTGGCCGTATTGACCGACCCCCATCCCGAGCTTCTCGCCCAGGGGTTGATCAGCAATTCGGATGCACCGGCCTGCCCGGATCTGTCTTTGTTACCTGCTGATAACTGCTCTGTGGGAAGAACCATCAATCCCAGGAAGAATATTGCGACTAAGCAGCTATATATGTTTTTCATAGGTGTAGGTTTTTATTGTCTTGTCATTATAATATTTTCCTATCCGTGATCAGAATGAGTTAAGGTCAACAGGCCGCAATATTCCGAACCATTTAAGGGTAACTTCACCCAGGCCGTCGGCTTTCACATGAATCAGGTAAACGCCGCCCGAGATCGGTATTCCCGCAAAATTCTTAAGATCCCAGTCAATGGAGGTTTTGGAATCAGTGTTGATCCCGTCCGTAGATGACCGGGGTTCCGAGATACTGGATTTATCCACCACAAATTGGCGGAGCATCGTTCCGCTCATGTCGAAAATAGTCACCGTGCACTTCAGAGGCAGGTTTACGATCTTGATCCGGTTGTCGAGCTGGTTCCTTTCATAATCATCATACGCGTAGTAAGGATTCGGAACCACCTTGATCAGGTCAAGATCGGAAACTGACTTGTCGTGATTGTCCTTGGAGGTCGCGATCGATTCCGTCTGGAAGGTGTACATCGGCCAGCACCGGTTGGCAGCCGTATCGACATAATCCAGCGGCAGCGGCAGGGAGAAGTATCTCTGGTATGGCTTGGCGACCCTGACCTTGATCGTGACCTGGTTGCTCAGCCATTGATCTTCCTTACCGGCTACCTCCATGGGCATGCCTACCCAGAGCGCTGTCGAATAGGTGTAGGATTTGAACTGGAGGGCCGGTTTTTTCGGGATTACCATCCGCAGATAGGCGCCCGCATCGTATGCCGGGAAGTCGAAATTAAAAGTAGGCGTGCTGTATCGGGCGCGTCCCATGATATACACGTAATGCTGCCCGCCGAATACCGGTTCGCCACCTTCATTGGCCAGCCTGGAGGTCGGGTTGAATTTCATATCCCGTCCGTTATCCGCCACCAGCCAGGAATTCTCACCGAACATAATGTTCAGGCGCTCTCCCGTTTCCAGGTTGATCGCGTAGCCCGGGAACCAGCTCATCCCGGTAGGGCTGATGTAATCCGAGTTATACATCGGGTCGGAGCTGACTACGAGGGAATCTCCGTCCACATTCACCGAACGGTGAGCGCGGATTTCAAATTCGTCCACTCTTCCTTCCGACAGGGTCTTGTCGGGGCACATCTCGATGACGGGGCACCGGGTCCACTTGGTCTTGTCGGGGGTGAAGACAATATCAACGCTGCACAGCATATCCATGGCCGCCACATCCTTTGAGTTACGGTTGTAGGCAGGTCCGTACTGATTCTGCTGGGCATAGGCGCACATGAAATAAGGTGCCCAGGTTCCGCCCTGGATCTTGCCAAAGTCCTTGTTCGGGTCCCAGGGCCGGTCATTTTTCATATCCCAGTCGTCGAGCAATTCGTTCGCCGTGGTCTTGTAAGTGCCTGACCGGATCCAGTTCAGCGGGCTGGCGGGAACATCGCTGTCCTGGACGCCGCCCAGCCAGATCTTGGTGCTGTCCTCGTAGATTGCCGTCGGGGCGTACAGCATGCCGTTATTAGGAGTTACTACTCCGTCCGCCGTGTAATCTCCCGGGTAGGGAACCTGGTTGATCTGCAGCGCAAGGCCCAGGTCGATAAATAATTGCTCATACGGGTAAATCGTCGTGGTGTCCGAATAGTACGTTTGATTGTTCTTGGTATCATACAGGGTCCACTTGCCGAATTTGATCTTGACGTTGGTGAAAGGATTTCCGGTAGTGGGACCGGAAACCATGGAATCAAATTTCAGGACGAAATCGCCGGAGACCACGTTCAGCGGATCGATGACCTTGACTCCCAGCGGCCCGTGTGAAACGGTATATACCGGGTGATAGGAGATCGGGTAATTCGGATCGCCGTATTTGTTGGTGATGGAGTCCGCCGGCGGTTTGGACATGATTTCAGCAATGGTCTGATCGGAGAAATCCACGATCATCCCGCCATTGCCCTGTCCCTGTATCCTGGTGATCACCGGACCGTCGCCATAAGCCGAATTCATCACCTGTCCGACCGGGATATGAGGAATCGCGGTATACACCTGTATATTATTACGGCCTCTCAGGTACGGGACCTTTTGACCTTTGTCAATGGAATCCGGCTGGTACATCTTGTATTCATTGTAAGCGTATGCCACGGCCAGGAAATAGTACTGTTTGTGATTTATGAGCCGGCTGTCACCGGTGGCAAACTGGTCATCGGTGATGACGAAGGAATGCTGAATTCCCGCGTTGGCTCCGTCCACCATAACCTCGCCCACGTTCCCGCCGATATTCTGGTCAAAGGTCCAGTTCACCAGCTTGGTGATGTTATCCTGGATATCGCACTGGGCAACCAGCCTGCATTTGGTGGGATCGTCGATATCGGAGGCGCTGACGGTCGCATCTTTCAGCTGGTACAGCTGGTATCCTTCAAAATGATAGAGGGAGTCGTTCCTTTTATTGTGAGGCAGCGTATCCGGGTTGGGGATATTGGGATCATATTCCACATATTTTTCCTGGAAGTTGTTGCCTTTATCATTGGTCTTCCGGTTGGTCAGGTAGATGATCAGGCTTTTATCGAGCTCTTCGATGGTCAGGTCCGGGGCATTCGGGCCATTCAGCACGGCAAAGCAGTTGTCGAACAGGCTCTGGCATTTATCATCGACGATGCGCAGCAGCTCAACCGATTCGAACGGGGTTCCGGTGGATCTTGCCCAGGGGATCCCCACGGTAATATAGTTACAGGCTCCGGGATTCAGGGTAAATGGTCCTGCAGACTGCATGAACCGGCGGTCGCTTGGGTTATTTCCCGCGGTTTCCTCCGTCCAGTATGGCATACAGAGAGGCGGTTGTCCTTTGGTTCCCCAGAGGCAGGGATCGGAATCGCCCGGGAACATGAAGTCGGTGGCAGGACCGCATCCGCCTGCTCCCAGGTGGGCGTTTCCTCCCCAGATCATCTTTGTGCCGTCACGCCAGATCCCCTGCAGGAAGTTATAATACTGGGGGGCGTAATCGGGATCCTGCATGTATAGCGGAACCCCGGAGAGGTTGTTGTTATGGTACACGAACCGTCGCATCCCGAACCGCTCGTTATCCACGATTCCGTCGCCGAAGTTCACCCCGTTGATGGCCATCTGGTCCAGCGGATATTCGCTGTTGATGATGGAGCAGTCTCCCGTGAATTTCGGATTGTCCCTTCCGTCACCGTCCATGTAAGGGCCCTGGAAGAAGTCGACTCCGACGGCAGGAGGATGCGATCCGTAGGCTTCCACCTGGCCATTCCCGTCGATAGGTTTGCCGTTGTAGCAATAGCCGAGTCCGCGTTTCACATCGCAACCCACATAGTCGTCCTGTGCCCATCCGAGATCCGGGTCCACCCACTGGCTGAAGTAGGTGCCGGTCAATGTATAAGTGGAACGGTTGATGATCTCATAGGAATAAAAGGTCATGTTGTTGATTTCATCGTTGGTGGCGAAGGCGAAAGCCTGTCCGCGGATCTCAAGTCCGATGGGTTCTCCCTGGGTCTCGGAATGGATATTCCCTTTATCGTTGAACACATACCACAGCGTCTGGTCGCCTTTGATGACCTGGTCGACCAGGATCCCCAGGGTATCGTCGGGTTCGCCGTTGCGGAGGTGGGCCCGCTGGATCTTATCTCCCGGCTTGAGATTCTTGGGACATAGTGCATTGGCAAAGTCGTAATAGGGATAATCACCGTAATGGGGATCGTAGTCGCCGCTGCCGTCCACATCCACAAAGGGCGCCAGGTAGAAGGCCTGTCCTTTCGACCGGTCGCCGTTTCCCGGCCAATCCAGGATGTCCCTGGGAATGGTATAGTCTGGGAATTCAGATTGGTTGTCCCACCAGGCAAGGAATTCCTGGACTTCTTCCCGGGTAATGGGGAAAAGCTTGTCATATTTCGCGCATACTTCGGGGGTGATGGATCCGGTTCCGTCAATGGTTAGCGGACCGGGCCAGAAGTCGTTCTTCGTATGGGCCGTCCCGTTGCTTGGGCCTTGTCCGTACCGGTAAGCGGCCAGCTTGAGGTTGTTGTTCACATCGATCCCCCCGATCCAGAGGGAGAAGGAGAACATAGAGGTCTTCTTGGATCCCTTCGGGATTTCATATTCCGCATTTTCAATGAACCATCCATTCCCGTAAGAATAAATGATAGTCCTGACGTTATTGATATCAAGATATTTTGAACTGGACCCGGGATCGCAACCGGCGGCTGTCTCCTTGATCGTATTGGAGCTCTTGGTTCCCTGACCCTGAAATTCCCTGGCAAAGGCGCCAGAAGTGACCAGTATCCAGCAGATGGTGATCAGGAAAAAGCGAAATATATTTTTCATAACTGCTCTATTTTTATAAGAATCGATATTTTGCATTGTCATCATGTTCGGAATTAGATTTTGTCAGAGGGATCAGAAGTTGAACATAAGTCCAATCCGGGACTGTCTCGGCGTACTGTAGTTATAAGGATTGTCGATATAAT
Source organism: Bacteroidales bacterium (assembly GCA_035505995.1). Lineage (GTDB taxonomy): Bacteria > Bacteroidota > Bacteroidia > Bacteroidales > FEN-979 > DATJQF01. The sequence goes on along the minus strand of DATJQF010000180.1, from coordinate 19,949 downwards.
CGGAGTACAGATCCCGGTATGATTGCGGGTTCACCTGCTGGTTGATCTGGTTCTGGTATTCCGGAGCGGAGAGGTAACCGTCGTCGGTGGGGGATCCCGTGGCCGGGTAGACGGAAGTCACGTTCCGGGTATTCAGCAGGTTCAATATCTCAAAATACACATTGATCGTAGCCGGCTTTTTCTTGGTCTTGCCCATGGCAAAGTTGAAATCCTTGTCAATCCTCAGATTCAGCAGGAATTCCCAGGGCAGGCGGGATCCGTTGATCGAACCCTGGATGGGTCCCATCGCGCCGTAGGGCATGATCTTGCTGGATTTGGTATAGGGGTATCCCGAGCCCCCGGTGATGGTGAGGTTGGCGCCCAGGTTGGAAAGCAGCTGTACCGGTGCTTTCCCGCTTTTCTTGCGGTTGATGACCGGACCGTTATATTCCTTGCCGCTGCTGAACCGGTAGTCGATGCTGATATTGAAAGCATGCCGGCGGTCGTAATTCAACGGGTTGATGGTACGGAGGTTCGGTTGATCGGACCTTACGATGCCTGCCGCCGCATCGGCGTCGGAGCCGGTCCCGTCCGCAAACTGGAGGGTGTAGTTGAAACGGATCCTGGCGTTATTGGTCCGGCGCATGTCATAGGTCAGCGTTAACCCCTTGACGGTCCCGAAGTCAATATTGGTATAGGAGTAATAGGTCTTGGGATAGGCCCCGCTGAACCGGTACTGCTGGATCTGGTCCCTCATTTCCCGGTAGAAGACCGCCAGTTTCACGGACGAGGCGTTATTGATCTTCTGCTGGAAACCGAGTTCATAGTCGATCGTCTTTTCCGGTTTCAGGTTCGGGTTATCAATGGTATAAGCCGCTCCGATCACATCAATATAATAATAGGAGACGGGGTCCAGGCGGATTCCGGTGGTGGGCCGCTGGGTAAGAATGTCGTAATGGGCATAGAACAGAGCGTCGTCGGAGATCGGGAAGGAGAAGGAGATTCGGGGCATCCAGTTCCATTGCGGGTCATAATCCTTGAACACGTTGGGCTCGATCGATTGCTGGGAAGGATCGACCAGGTAAGGCTGCACCCCATTCCCTTTATCCAGGATCCTGGGGTCGGAGATCGGGGACCCGTCGGCGTTGTACCAGTTTGAATTCTGGCGGTAGCCGACCACTTCCGTGGGATTCTTGGCGTCATCCACGTACACGACATAATCGCTTCCGATGTTCGAGGGCGGTTTAATAGCCACCCCGTTGATCGGTGGAGCATTGCCTACATTATAGGCCTCATAGAACAAGTAAGGATCCTTCAGCACCATCTGGTTGGCGTCGAAGCGGTCGACACGCAGCCCGATGTTGAATATCAGGTCTTTGAAGGCGAATTTATCCTGGATGAAGCCTGCCATATATATAGGCGCATAGGGAGCGATCGGACGGGTATAGTTCCCATCCTCATCGGTAGCCGTGAAGAAATCGTCAAAGCTGGGTTTGCTGGTCTGATGCTCCCCGGTATAGGTATATCCGTAATACCCGACCAGCGGGCTGCCTCCGTTCAGTAACTCGTCGGCGCTGAACATATTCAGCGACAGGATCGGGTCCGACGGCGTTACGGTGTGAAGGACCTGGTTCTTGTCATAGTAATTAATGGAGTTCTTATCGTAGTTAAAGGAGAAGAGGTCGATATAGTCGGTCCCGTCGACCGGCAGGCCTAGTTTTTTACGCAGGTTGATATCAAAATTACGCTGCAGGTCGGGAGCATATTTCCTGAAATAATAAATGGTGTCCATGAAAGAACCGTCCCGGTAAACCTGCTGGGGATGGGAAACATCCAGGTCCTGAAGCTGGGCATTGGTCAGGAGTCGCATGATCGGCCACAGACCGGTCCCGTTTACGCCGAATGAGCTGGATTTCCGCTGCTGGTATTGCAGGCCGAACTGGATTTCATGGTTTCCGAAGTCGGCGGCAAAATTGGCCTGGAGGGAGAACTGCTGGCCTTCGCTTTTGCTGTATCCGGTCGCGCGGTCCCCGACGTTTGCCCAGGTCCCGTAAACGTTATACGGGTCGATCCCGTTCACCAGTCCGCGGTTGGCCACGATTTCATCAAGGTTTTCATAGTACCCGGTCTTATCGAACAGGCTGTAATACTGGCTCACCCAGTTCACCGATTCCGGATTGTAATTGTTCGGGGTGAAAACCACCAGGGTATCACGGAATCCGTTCTGCAGGTGTGCGGTTTTACCGGAGACCGTGTCGTACACCAGCCCCGCAGTATAAGCCCTTTCCGTCATCGTGGCAAACGAACCGATATATCCGTATTTAAAGAGATCCCGTTTGTGTTCATCGTCCCAGGTTCCGCCGCCGGTCCGGGAGAAGTCACCGCCGATGGAATAATAGACATTCTTGACAAAGGATTTGCTGTCGGCGGAAGTCGGAAAGCGCTGGGTGAACCTTGCGTTGACACGCCAGGTATTACTGGTGCTGTGGGTGTTGTACATATAATCCATCAGCGAGGTGTAATAGCTGAAGTTATACCCGTTGGCATACTGGAACGTACCGCCCAGGGAGAGGTTGATGGTCGGGGAGAGCCGGAAATCCAGCTTCCCGGAAACGTTGGCATTGTAGAAGGAGGTGTTGAGGGTGGTTTTGGTTTTTTCGAGATCGTCGGCGGTAAGATATTCCGCATTCAGGAATACCCCGGTACCGTCGGCCGACAGGCGGAGCGGGTTGGCCCGGATCTGGTCCAGCACATCGTCCTTGACCTTATGCAGGGGGAAAGCGGCGGGGCTTCCGTCTTTCTGGTAGTAAATTTCACCGGCCAGAAAGTATCCCATGATCGGGGTTTTGGTATGGGTAACCGTGTCTTTTTTGGATACCAGGGGCCCGGTGATATTCAGACCCAGACGGTTATAGCCGAATGCATCCAGAAATTCGGATGTTTCCACTTCCACTCCTGCATTGAATTCGCGGCTGGGTCCCTTGGTGGTTACGCTGATGATACCTCCGGTGGCGTCCCCGTAACTGGCCGGGGTACCCCCGAGGATCACTTCCACCTGCTCGATAGCCGACTGGGGAAGGGCTGTGGAGCCGATGACCCGCATTCCGTCGATATAGTAAACGGTCCCTGAAGACCGCTGACCACGGATACTGGTAATATTTCCGTTTGCATCCGTACCTACCCCTCCCACCGTCGTGGCGACGGCATCGGCCGATTTATTGGCCATCTTGGCAATTTCTTCGGAGGTGACGGTTCCCCCTGAAACCGTCTGGTCCTTTGAGATCAGCGGAACCTTGTATTCCACCACTTCCACTTCCTGGAGGTTGGTGGTCTGGGCCTGCAGCTCTATGTTCTGGAAGGTGATCTTATCCACGAAGATCACGATGCCTTTAACACTGTACGGTGTGTACCCTACATAGGAGGCTTTCAGGTCGACTTTCCCGGGAGGCACCGGCTTGATCGTGAAGTTTCCGTCGAAGTCGGAAGTGGATCCCCCGACCTGCACGCCCCCTACTTCCACGATAATATTCGCGAAAGGAATCGGATCCTTGGTCGCCTTGTCTGTAATCTTGCCCTTAAGGGTTCCCGAACCTGACTGTGAAAATACTAACAAGCTAGATGTTAGTACGAATGCAATAGCAAGTAGTAAATGTCTTAACATACAATAGATTTTATGTAAGGTTTGACTTGGGGCTTGAAAAAAGCAGGTAAAGTTAACAATAAATTAATTTAAGTTCCAAAAGAAATTTATCGCCGGAATGAAATATAAATTGTTTCTAAATAATAAGTTATGTAACTATCTGCATGATTTCCTATTTGAGCCGGAATGGCTGTTTTTTTTCTGGACGGGCGTGTTCTTCGGAGCTTCTTTTTTTGACTTTTTCATCATCGCCCGTGTTTCCTTGGATTGATTTTTATTATGCTGTTTGACCGCCGCCTCATATTCTTTTTGAGCCTTCTTATCCTTCTTTTCCTTTTCCCTGTTTATTTTCCGCTGATGGACCTTCGCCTCCTGGGGCGGAACGGCCTGAACGCGGGTCACCGGCACGAGAAAGGCCGTGAACAGGAAACCGATGAGAAACCTTCCATGCATACGCCGGATGAATGACGGGAAATAATAATTTTTACCTTTCTGTCGTTAAAGGGTAAACAGTTCTTCTTGAGAACAAAGATCACAATAATAATTTTACTGCTGACGATTCCCGTGTTGAATTCCTGCAAAAAGGAAAACAATAATCAGAGCCAGATCCCGTATGTCCATGTTTCCATCTCCCTGGACCCAAATTCCACGGAATACCTGGGGTTGAACGTCGTGAACGGGTGGGTGCCTCTTACGGGCGGATACCGGGGCATTCTGGTCTTCCGAAAGTCCACCACGGAATTCGCGGCCTATGAAAGAGCCTGTCCGTATGACTGGGACAAGACCACGACCCGGCTTGAAGTGGATTCCTCCGGGATCACCGTTTACTGCCCCTCCTGCAAGTCAAAATTCCTTTTACTGGACGGTTCTCCCTTTTCAGGGCCCAGTCCCTATCCCATGCAGCAGTACCAGGCCAATTACGACGGGACGCTGCTTTACATCTACAATTAAAAGGAAAAATCAGTACCGGTAGTGGTCCGGTTTGTACGGCCCTTCCTGCGGGATGCCCGTATAGTCGCTTTGCTCCTGCGTCATCACCGTCAGTTTCACCCCCAGCTGCTCCAGGTGGAGGCGCGCCACTTCCTCGTCCAGCTTCTTGGGAAGCCGGTAGACATCGATCTCGTACCGGTTCTTCCAGAGCTCCAGCTGGGCCAGCGTCTGGTTGGAGAACGAATTGCTCATCACGAACGACGGATGGCCGGTCGCGCAACCCAGGTTCACCAGCCTTCCTTCCGCCAGCAGATAGATCGATTTTTGATCGGGAAAGATGTACTTGTCGACCTGGGGCTTGATATTGACTTTCCGGATCCCGGGCCAGCTCTCCATCTCCGCGACCTGGATCTCATTGTCGAAGTGCCCGATATTGCAAACGATCGATTCATCCTTCATCCGGGCGAGATGGCCGGCAGTGATCACATGCTTGTTCCCCGTGGCGGTCACCCAGATATTCCCTTCCTTCAGGGCCTCTTCCACGGTGGTCACTTCAAATCCCTCCATGGCCGCCTGCAGGGCACAGATCGGGTCGATCTCGGTCACCAGCACCCGGGCGCCATAAGCCTTCATCGATTTTGCGCAACCCTTGCCGACATCGCCATACCCCAGGACCACGACGACCTTTCCGGCGATCATCACATCGGTCGCCCGCTTGATCCCGTCGGCCAGGGATTCCCGGCATCCGTACAGGTTATCGAACTTGGATTTGGTCACCGAATCATTCACGTTGATGGCAGGGACCAGCAGGGTGCCTTTCTCCTTCATCTGGTACAGCCGGTGCACCCCGGTGGTGGTCTCTTCGGAAACGCCTTTCCAATCTTTCACCATCCGGTGCCATTTGGTCTTATCTTCTATGTAAATGCTCTTCAGCAGCTCCAGGATTGATTTTTCATCCGGAGTGGACGGAACGTCCTTTAATGCGTCGGGGTTATTTTCGATCTCAAATCCCTGGTGGATCATCAGGGTGGCATCGCCTCCGTCGTCCACTACCAGGTTGGGTCCTTTCCCGCCCGGGAAGGTCAGGGCCTGGTGGGTGCACCACCAGTACTCGTCGAGGGTCTCTCCCTTCCACGCGAAAACGGGAGTGCCTTTTACGGCAATGGCCGCGGCGGCATGATCCTGGGTGGAGAAAATATTGCAGCTGGCCCAGCGGACATCCGCCCCGAGCTCCTGCAGCGTTTCAATCAGCACGGCCGTCTGGATGGTCATGTGCAGGGAGCCGCTGATCCGCGCACCTTTCAAAGGTTTTCCGGGCGCATATTTTTTCCGGATCGCCATCAATCCCGGCATCTCCTTTTCCGCCATCTCAATCTCTTTTCTGCCCCATTCCGCCAGGGAGAGATCTGCCACCTTATATCTTATTTCCTTATCCGTTACTTCTCTATACATGAATGCTTCTTTTAGAATTTCCAATGGAGCGGCAAAATTAACGATTTTTAATTTATGTTGTACTTTTGCGCGCCTGTTTATCCATAAGGTTTATCATGCCCCTCCTGCGGAAAACCGTGATATTGCCGGGCTCGCAGATCGGGATCTGGAGGATCACCGAAACGGCGGCCGAATTGAAGGACCAGCTGTCACTGGATCCGGAGGAAGAAACTACCTATTCGTCTTTCGGCAGCGAAAACCGGAGAAAGCAATGGCTCGCCTGCCGTCTGCTCCTGAAGGAATTGCTGGGAAAGCAAACGGCCATCCGGTATAAGGAATCCGGGAAACCCTCTCTGGAGGAGGTTCCCGGTCACCTCTCGCTGACCCACTCGGGCGGAATGGCAGCCGTCCTGCTGAGCAGGGACTTCCTGGTGGGCGTGGATATCGAACGGATGAAGGACCGGATCGAAAAAGTGAAAGAGCGGTTCTTGTCGGCATCCGAGCTGGAACAGGTGGGCACGGAGCACCGGGTGGAAAAGCTCCATGTACTGTGGGGGGCCAAAGAATGCCTTTATAAAATAGCCGGCCGTCCCGATACGGATTTCCGGATCGACCTCAGGGTTGAACCATTTGATTATCTTTGCAATAAGAAGGGTGCCTGCCGGGCCAGCCTGGATTTTCATGGCTCGATCCGGGAAGTAAAGGTTGTTTACGAAACAATAGAGGAGTATATGCTGGTCTGCGCTTTTATGCAGACCCTGTAAAGGCTGATGACGGATCCGGTTCAAAGAATTCAGCGGGACATCTACCGGGAGATCGGGAAGAGGGTCCTGGTCCTGGACGGTGCCATGGGCACCATGATCCAGCAGTATGCCCTGGAGGAGGATGCCTGGAAGGGAGACCGGTTCCGTGACTTCCCCTACCCGCTGAAAGGAAACCTGGACCTGCTCTGCCTGACCCGGCCCCAGCTGATCCGGGAGATCCATGAACAATACCTCTCGGCCGGCGCCGATATCATCGAGACCAATACCTTCAATTCCAACCGGATCTCTCAGTCCGACTACCACACGGAATCGCTGGTGACGGAAATCAACCGGGCAGCCGCCGCGATCGCCGTGGAGATTGCGGCGCAATTCTCCCTGCTGTCGCCCGATAAACCAAGGTTCGTGGCGGGTTCCATGGGACCGACCAATAAAACCGCTTCCCTGTCGCCGGATGTCAACGACCCCTCCTACCGGGCCGTCACCTTTCAGGATCTGTACCAGGCCTATGCCGAACAGGCGAGGGCGCTGGTAGCAGGAGGGGTGGATCTCCTGCTGGTCGAGACCATTTTTGATACGCTGAATGCGAAAGCAGCCCTGATCGCCATCCGGGATGTATTCAGCGAGCTGAAGACCCGGTTGCCGGTCATGATCTCGGGAACCATCATCGACGCCAGCGGCCGGACGCTTTCGGGGCAGACGGTGGAAGCCTTCCTGACCTCCTTCTCCCATGCGGACCTTTTTTCGATCGGGCTGAATTGCTCGCTGGGCGCTTCGGGGATGAGACCCTACCTGGAGATCCTTTCTGAGAAGGCCCCCTATTATGTGCATGCTTATCCGAATGCCGGGCTGCCGAACCAGTTCGGGGAGTACGATGAATCCCCCGAAACTATGTCCGTTGCGGTAAAAGACTTTTTGGCCCACCGTTTTGTGAATATCATCGGGGGTTGCTGCGGCACGACCCCCGAGCACATCAGGCAGTTTGAAGCGCTCGCCCGGGAGGCCTCTCCCCGCACCATCCCTCAGCGGGAACCGGCGTTGCAACTGAGCGGACTGGAACCGCTGGTGATCTTCAGGGGGAGTAATTTCATCAATATCGGGGAACGGACCAACGTCAGCGGATCCCGCAAATTCGCCCGCCTGATCAAAGAGGAAAAATACGAGGAAGCGCTGTCGGTCGCCCGGCAGCAGGTGGAGAGCGGTGCCCAGGTCATCGATGTGAACATGGACGAGGCGATGCTGGACGCGGAAAAAGCGATGACCCGCTTCCTGAATATGGTCGCTTCCGACCCCGAAGTGGCCCGCGTGCCGGTGATGATCGATTCATCCGACTGGAAAGTCCTGGAAGCGGGTCTCCGGTGCATCCAGGGCAAGGCGATCGTGAATTCCATCAGCCTGAAGGAAGGGGAAGAACTGTTCAGGACGAGAGCCGGGATCATCCGGAAATTCGGGGCGGCCGCGATCGTCATGGCTTTCGACGAACAGGGACAGGCGGCAGGATACGACCGGAAGATCAGCATCTGCAAAAGAGCGTATGATATCCTGGTGCACGGGGAAGGCTTCCCGCCGGAGGACCTTATCTTCGATCCGAATATCCTGACCATCGCCACCGGGATGGAAGAGCATAATAATTATGCCGTCGATTTTATGAAAGCCACCCGGTGGATCAAGGAAAACCTTCCCTATGCCCGGGTCAGCGGGGGCATCAGCAACCTCTCTTTCTCCTTCCGGGGCAACGATACCATCCGGGAAGCTATGCATTCAGTCTTCCTCTATCATGCGATCCAGGCAGGGCTGGATATGGGCATCGTGAACGCGGGCAACCTCCCGGTATATGACGAGATCCCGAAAGACCTGCTGAAACTGACGGAGGATGTGATCCTGAACCGCCGGAAGGACGCGACCGAGCGGCTGCTGCTCTTTGCGGAAAAACTGAAGGAGGGCGGCAAAAAAGTAAAGGAAGAGGCCGACTGGCGGGGCCTGCCGGTGGAAGAGCGGCTGAGACATGCCCTGATCAGGGGGATCACCGAGTTCGTGGAAGCCGACCTGGATGAAGCCCGCGGCCGGTTTAAAAAGGCGCTTCAGATCATTGAAGGACCGTTGATGGACGGAATGAACGCCGTAGGAGATCTGTTCGGTTCCGGGAAGATGTTCCTTCCGCAGGTGGTGAAAAGCGCCCGGGTGATGAAAAAAGCGGTCGCTCACCTGCTTCCGTACATCGAACAGGAGAGCGCGGATGCAGGCGAATCGAGGAGATCGGCCGGAAAGATCCTGATGGCCACCGTCAAAGGCGATGTCCACGATATCGGGAAAAATATTGTCGGGGTCGTCCTGGCCTGCAACAATTATAAGGTGATCGACCTGGGAGTGATGGTCCCGGCGGAAAACATCCTGAAGGCCGCCCGCGAAGAACAACCGGATGCCATCGGACTGTCGGGCCTGATCACCCCTTCCCTGGAAGAAATGGCGCATGTAGCGAAAGAGCTGCAACGGGAGGGATTCACGATCCCGCTGCTCATTGGCGGTGCGACCACTTCCGAGATCCATACGGCCGTCCGCATCGAACCTCATTATTCGGCGCCGGTCATCCACATCAGGGATGCTTCAAAAACCGCAGCAGTCCTGTCAAGCCTTATCTCCACCGAACGCCGGAAAATTTTCACGGATGAGGTCCGCCAACGCTACCGTTCGTTGCGAAAGCAGCATGAAGCCGGGCGTGCCGGGCAACCTTTCGTGACGCTCCGGGAAGCCCGGGAGAACCGATACCCTGCGAACTGGAAGGAATACCGCGCGGATAAGCCCCTGATGACCGGGAACCGGTATTATTACGATTTTCCCCTGGAAGAGCTGAGGGATTATATCGACTGGACTTTTTTCTTCTTTACCTGGAAGCTGGCAGGGAAATACCCGGCCATATTCGAAGATCCCGTGAAAGGATCGGAAGCCCGGAAGCTGTTCGATGACGCTAACCGGATGCTGGATGAAATCATCTCCAAAAAGATGCTGATGGCGAGGGGAAGCATCGGGATCTATCCCTGTCATTCCTCCGGGGATGATGTAGAGGTATTCTCCGACGAACAGAGAACCAACCGGCTGGCGGTATTTCATTTTCTCCGGAATCAGCAGAAAAAGGATGACGGCTCGGCCAACCTCTGCCTGTCCGATTTCATCGTACCGAAGGATAAGGAGATCACGGATTATATCGGCTTTTTTGCCGTGACGGCCGGGATCGGGCTGGAGGAATGGGTGCAGCATTATGAAAGCAACCTCGACGATTATTCGGCGATCCTCATCAAGATCCTGTCCGATCGCCTGGCCGAGGCTTTCGCGGAAAAACTCCACCAGATCGTCCGCAAAGAACTGTGGGGATACGCCCGGGACGAGGAGCTGGATATTCCCGCCCTTCTGAAAGAGGAATACCGCGGGATCCGACCGGCGCCGGGGTACCCGGCCTGCCCCGACCATTCGGAGAAGCAGACCCTTTTCAACCTGCTGGATGTGGAAAAGCAGACCGGCATCCGCCTTACGGAGAATTTTGCGATGTACCCCGCCGCTTCGGTGAGCGGTTATTATTTTGCCCATCCGCAATCCCATTACTTTGCCGTGGGGAAGATCGGGAAAGACCAGTTCACCGATTACACCAGGCGAAAAGCTTCCGGGGCCGATGTCATGGAAAAATTACTGAATGCAAACCTGAATTGGATCTGATGAAAGTCATTGAACATATCCGGAACGCCCAGCGAACCCTGTTCTCCTTTGAACTGCTCCCCCCGCTCAAAGGGCACCATATCCAGGGGATCTACCGCACTATTGACCCGCTCTTGGAGTTCAACCCTTCTTTTATCAACATCACCTACCACCAGGAAGAGGTGGTCTATAAAAAGCATCCGAGCGGACTGCTCGAGAAAAAAACGGTGCGCAAACGGCCGGGAACCGTCGCCATTTCAGCCGCCATCAAGTATAAATATCCGTCGGTGGATGTGGTGCCCCACCTGATCTGCGGGGGATTCACCAAAGAAGATACCGAATATGCCCTGATCGATTTCCATTTCCTGGGCATTAACAACCTGCTGGCGCTGAGAGGGGATCCGCCCAAGATGCTGCACGTGTTCGTACCGGAAAAGGACGGGCATTCCCACGCGGACGACCTGGTCCGCCAGATCGTTTCCATGAATGCCGGCAAATACCTGGATGAGGCCCTGGAAAATACCACCGCGACCGATTTTTGCGTGGGGGTGGCCGGTTACCCGGAAAAGCACATCGAATCGCCGAACTTCACCTCCGACCTTAAATTCCTGAAGCAAAAGGTGGATGCCGGGGCCGAATATATCATTACCCAGATGTTCTTCGACAACCGGAAATATTTCGACTTCGTGGACCGTTGCCGGGCAGAGGGGATCCAGGTCCCTATCATCCCGGGTCTGAAGCCGATCACCACCCTGAAGGACATCTACACCCTACCCCAGGTATTCAATATCGACATCCCCGAAGAGCTGGTCAGCGAGGCCCGGAAGTGCACCACGAACGAAGCGGCCTTCCGACTCGGGATCGAATGGGCAACCGCCCAATCCCGCGAATTGATCCGGTTCGGGGTCCCTGTGGTCCACTATTTTACCATTGGAATATCAGAAAACATCCGGCAGATAGCCAAAGCAGTGTTTTAACCGGCAACTTATGAAGACTTTATCCACTCTTTTGCAGAAGTTTTACGACGGTACGAAGAAGTTTGTCCCCCTGATCGACCCGGATAAATATACCCCGGCGGGTATCGCACGGATCGGTAAACTGGCTGAGAAAGCGAAAGTTCCCTTTCTCTTTTACGGGGGAAGCCTGCTCACTACCGGGAATCATGAAAAATACATCGGGATCCTCAAAGAGGAGTGTTCCTCCCCGGTGGTCCTGTTTCCCGGCAACAACCTGCAGATCAACAACAAAGCGGACGGATTGCTCCTGCTTTCCCTGATATCGGGAAGGAATCCCGAGATGCTGATCGGGCGGCATGTGGTAGCGGCACCCCTTCTGAAAGCCAGCGGCCTGGAGATCCTGCCGACAGGATATCTGCTCATCGACAGCCGGAAGCCGACCGCTGTTTCTTACATGAGCCATTCGATACCCATTCCTTCCGATCAGGCGGATATCGCTGCCTGCACGGCCCTGGCGGGAGAGATGCTGGGACTCAAACTGATCTACCTCGATGCCGGCAGCGGGGCTTCCGCACCGGTTCCCGCCCGGGTGATCGGGAAAGTGAAAGAATTCATCCATACTCCGCTCATTGTAGGAGGAGGCCTCCGTTCGGTTCAACAGGTACGGAAAGCCTTCAAAGACGGTGCTGATGTCGTGGTCGTCGGGAATGCCCTGGAAAAAGATCCGGGGTTGCTCCTGCAGCTGGCTGCCTGTGCCGGGTGAAACGCTCTCTTTTATCGCTAACCTGCCTTTTCTGAGATAATCACTCCCTTTTCCGGTTTTATCGGGATTTACCCGGTGTTGACAGAAAAGAGTTGTTACTGCCGGCAGGCCCGGCATACCTTTGTTTCACGTTTCAAAAAAAAACCATGAAGAAGTTCACCAATATCCCGCTAAAAGTAAAGGTCCTCGAAGTTCCGGATCCCGGATCTTTTTATATCGTAATTGCTTCTTCTGCTTTGATTTATGAATACTTTAATAAAAAATTAACAGAAAAGTTAACTTTTTTTAATTTAATTTAGTCTGTGTATAAATTATAAAGTGTATCTTTGCGCCATGAAAAACAACCTCAGAAAATTTTTTAGCAATGAACCTGTAACGTTTAACCCGGGCGCACGTCATATGGATCAAAATAAAAAACGTGAAACAATGAAAACTCTGAAAACCAATCTCTATATATCCTTTATCCTGTTCTTCCTGATTTTTGGCAATGCTTTCGCTTATGCCGGATCGGAAATTACGGGAGGGAGCCCGGCGAATGTTTCTGCGATCACTGACCTGAGTAATTATGCACCCGTGGCACCCCTGGTGGCCGGATTTGAGGACGCAGCGTCAGTATATACGACCGATTATCATGCGATATCAATTACCCCCACTCCTCCGTGCCTCGCCTGCTTCAACGACCTGGTGCCGGATCCTGCTCCCGCTTACGTCATTGCACCTCCCACCGCTCCCAAGGAAGCCACTTTCGACGACAGCTACAACCAGAACAATATTGTATCGGAGAGCCTGCTTGAACTCGCCGCCCCGGTTACTCCAAAGGAAGCGGATTTCAGTGAGAATGAAGATATTCCCGTTAACCTGTCACCTATGACTCCGGCAACTGCCGATTTTGACGAACTGTTGTAACCTTCCATAACCCGGCGTCCTGCCGGGACCCTGAAGAAAAAGTCCGCGCAAGCGGACTTTTTTATTGGGTTCCGAAAACTTCCTTCGTTAACGTGAACGGATGAATAGGAAAATTTTAACCCGTAGGACATCCCATTCCTGAACAAATCCGACCGGTGCAGGATGGTTAGATCAATGCCCGGCCTGAGAGCGGTTCAGTGAATCGAGAATGATGGTTCTGATATTCCTGCCGTCCGCCCAGGTGGGATCAAGCTTCAGTCCGGCATCGCAATCCTGCAATGCTCCCCGGAAATCCTGGCGGTAAAATTTCGAGATCGCCCGGATCTGGTATAACGCCGATGATCTGTAATTGAGCGCCTCCGCCTTGTCGGCATCCGAGATCACTGACTTAAAATCCTGGTTCTGGAAATAGAGCAGGGCCCGGTTGGCGTACACAACGGCATTATCGGGCTTCAGCCGGATCGCCTGGGAATAATCCTGCAGCGCTTCTTCGTACCGCCCCTGGTTTTTCAGCCAGTTCCCCCGGGTGCCATAGGCCCGGTACAGGTATGGAACGTCAGGATTCTTGCTGATCAGGTCCGACATAAAAACATAATCATTGTTCCAGGTTTCATTTCTTATCACGACGGATGCTGAAAAAAAGACAAGGTAAAACAGGCAAACGGCATAGATCCAACCCTGAATTTTCTTCCATTGATAAGGTCTTTCTGTCCTCCATTCGTCCGCCAGCGGCATCAGGAGGAACAGCAACCCGAGGTACGGTACATATGCATAACGGTCGGCCACGATCACCAGCCGGGAAGGGATCACCTGGATATTGATGAATATGGTCAGGAAGAAGAAAAGGATCCCGAAAACAAAGAACCGCCGGTCCCGGAAGCGGTAAACCAGGTAACCAACCGCTGCCAGAAGAACGGGAGAAAGGTAATACCAGAGCGGCAGGAAGCCCTTGTCCACGGGAGGATATACATAAGCCGCATTCAGCCCGAGCGGGATAAAGAATTTAACCAGGTAAAACGCGAAGGAAAAGCAGACCATGAAAAGATCGTCCACCGGCGAATAGGTGGCGAGCATCCCTTTAGAGGCTATTTCCGCGGATGCCGGGTTGTGAAGTGCGATCCATCCGAAAACCGCGCTGAGGATCAGGAAAGGAATTTTCTCGAGGATCACCCGGGGAGAGATTAAATTCCGCCGGTAAAAATAATCCACCAGGATCAGCACCAGGGGAAGGGTAATAGCCTGGGATTTTGAGAAGAGTGCCAGTACGAAAAACAGGAACGAAAGAAGGAGCTGCCCTGTTTTCAAATCTTTCCGAATATAGCGTACGTAGAAGATCAGCGCCAGCAGGTAGAACATCGTGTACATCCCGCTGCTGCGGGCTGAGATCCAGGAGACGGCTTCCACGTTCATCGGGTGGATGGCAAAGACCAGTGCGATCGCCAGCGCCATTCCTTTTTTGCCGAACAGCAGCGTGGCCAGCCGGTACACCAGCAGGATATTCACCAGGTGAAAGAGCAGGTTCACCAGGTGGAACGGAACGGGATCGGTCCCGGTGAAGTGGTAATTCAGGGAGAGGGTCAGCACCGGCAGGGGCTGGTACATGACCAGGTAATAGGAGGTGAAGAACTTCGGCAGGCTCTGCCAGGTGAGATGCGTCACTTCGGGATGGATCGTGAAATACTCCGTATCGTCGAAATGGAGGACCTGGTTGTTCAGCGAATTACGGTAGAGAAAGAAAGTGAGAATAAGGATCCCGGATATCAGGAGCAGGGAAGTATATTTATTTCCTTTTTGCGGCATTCCTGCCAAAGGTAGAATTATTATCGGTCAGATCTTCTCCCAACTTTCGATGCCGCCGGTTATCACCCTGAACACCGGATGAGGCCTGAAGGTAGTTAACTTCTTCAGTGCCAGATACCGTTCCTTATCCCTGGTCCGGAGCTTACGCAGCAGGTGCCCGGCTTCGAATTTCAGTTGGCCCCGGGTCACCGGAATAGTAAGCTTCCCCCTATTTGTTACCAGCTTTTCAGCATCAAACCGGTAGCTTCTCCTGAGGGCCTCTGCATACACTTCGTGAAGGTACCGATTGATTGCGCCCACCGGATCGGGTGCAGTTATGAATCGCATCAACTGCGGATGATGCTTATAGCCGGCCGTTTTCCCTTCCAGGACTTTCCTGGCCAGCAGCGCTTCCCGCCAGAGCGCCGTCAGCCCTTTGGCATCGAGATATTCAGGATGGAGCGACCAGATCCTCATGTCAGGAGCAATCCGGGACGTTCAGTGTTTTTCAAGGAATTCTTTCAGGTTCTTCCCCAGCAGCTCCGTCCAGCCTTCGGTGAAGCTGTCCCTTCTGAAATCGGGCTTCTCCTGGGGGAACGACTCAATCCCGGCATGGGTAAGCTTCAGCCTGACCTGTTCCTTTTCCGGAAAAAGCTCAAAGGTCACCAGGGAATCGCCCGGCTCGTCCGGGTAACGCCAGCCATAGGAGAGCTTGTTCCCAGGGACCACCTCGGTCACCTTCCATTCGTGGAGATATACCTTGTCCTCAAAATGCACGGTCACCCGGGTCGAAAATCCTACGACGGGACTGAAATCTTCCAGTTCGTTGAAATACCATTGCTTCATCTGTCCAGGATCCGTGATCGCTTTCCAGACGGCATCGGGGGTGGCGGCAAGGTTCACTTCCACAATGACCGGGTTTCCTTTTGCGAATAGGGTATATTTTTTGGGTGCCATGGCTTATGCTTTTGAGGATTGTTGAACAAAGATACAGGTATAAGGCACCAAGAGTCACCAAAAGTCACCAAGAGTCACCAAAAGTCACCAAGAGTCACCAAAAAGTCACCGGAAGTCACCCATAATGACCCATAATGACCCATAATGACCTCTAATTACCCTTAGTTACCTTTAGTTACCTTTAGTTACCTTTAATTACCTTTAATGACCTTTAATTACCTTTAGTTACCTTTAATTACCTTTAATTACCTTAAGTTACCATTAATTACCACAATGCCCTCAACGCCGGATTTCGTTGTATCTTAGAATAAAATAATCCGGAATGGAAATCTTTAAGCCTATTTTGACAGTCCTGGTTATTGCCGGATCTGTTGCCGGTGTCAGCGCACAAAATCCGAAGCAGAAGGAACAGGCATATTCTTCCCCCGCTTACCTGGAGAAGATCCGGCTGCCGCCGGGGTTTCATATCGAAGTTTATGCGAATGTTCCGAATGCGCGGGCCATGGCGCTGGCGGAGGACGGGACGCTGTTCGTGGGTTCGCGGGAGAAAGGAGACATTTACGCGGTTACAAAATCGAAGAAAGTGATCGTGCTGGATCACGGGTTGCAGATGCCGGCGGGGGTGGATTATTACAAGGGCGACCTGTATGTTTCGGCGGTGTCGAAGATCCTGAAATACCCGGATATCCTGAAACACCTGGAGGGACCTCAGCACCCGTTGGTCATCTATGATAAATATCCCACCGACACCTGGCACGGCTGGAAATTCATCAGGTTCGGTCCCGACGGAAAGCTGTATGTCCCGGTGGGTGCGCCGTGCAACGTGTGCCTGAAGGACGACCCGTTGTATGCCTCCATCACCCGGATCAACCGGGACGGGAGCGGTCTGGAGATCATCGCCAGCGGGGTGAGGAACACAGTCGGTTTCGACTGGGATCCGGAGACCGGGCACCTGTGGTTCACCGACAACGGCCGGGATATGCTGGGCGACGATGTCCCGCCCGACGAACTGAACGAGCTGGACCGGGACGGCGAACACTTCGGGTTCCCCTTTGTTCATGGTAATGATATCAAAGACCCGGAATTCTGGGACAAGCGGCCGCAGGATTTCACCTGGACGAAACCGCAGCTTTGCCTGCCGGCCCATGTGGCGTCGCTGGGCATGCGGTTCTACACGGGAATGATGTTCCCTGAAAAGTACCGGGGAGGGATCTTCATCGCCGAGCACGGCTCCTGGAACCGCGCCAGCAAGATCGGGTACCGGGTGGTTTTTGTTCCCGTGAAGAATGGGAAAGCGCAGGGGGAGGAAGTGTTCGCCTCCGGCTGGTTGCAGGGACAGGACAACTGGGGACGGCCCGACGATGTGCTGGTGATGCCCGATGGCTCGCTGCTGGTGTCGGATGATTTTGCGGGAAAAGTATACAGAATATACTATAAGTGAAGCTGGTGGAAAGGGCGGGTTGGATGGAACGGGCGGGGCTGGTGACGTGGTGAACTGATCAATCCACTTTCTTGCACTCGCAGATCTCATACGCCGGCCCGAGACCCGGCTGGCGGAAATAGTGGAGACTGTCGTGAGAAAAGCTCAGTGTGGGAGGGTGGTATTCGATCGTCGACACAAAAACGCTGTCGCGGTACTCAAAGTAATAGGCTTCGCTGGCACTCAAATAAAGCACAATCTCATTTGGATTGCCGCCCATCTTCACATCAACCGTAACGTAAGAGGTATCGGGGGGAGGATTATCCAGATTGGTAAAAACATAAATGCCGGAGTATTTCCCGGTGATCCCCGCAAGGTGTATGTTATAATTCGAAGAGTCATCGTTTTTCTCGCAACCGATCAGGGCGACCAGGCAAACGAACAGGAATAGTTTTTTCATGGGTTCTTTCTGTAGGAGTGTGGAAGCGGATATTATTAGTTTAGGGGTTTAGGGTTTAAGGGTTTAAGGGTTTAGGGGTTTAGGGGTTTAAGAGTTTAGGGGTTTAAGAGTTTAAGAGTTTAAGGGTTTAAGGGTTTAAGGGTTTAAGGGTTTAGGGTTTAAGGGTTTAGGGTTTTAGGGGTTTAGGGGTTTAT
This sequence comes from Bacteroidales bacterium, assembly GCA_035505995.1. Taxonomy (GTDB): domain Bacteria; phylum Bacteroidota; class Bacteroidia; order Bacteroidales; family FEN-979; genus DATJQF01. The sequence continues at coordinate 2,086 of DATJQF010000180.1, read as the reverse complement.
GAGTTTAGGGGTTAGGGGTTACGCGTTGTGTATTCAAGATTGAGATCTGGTCCTGATCGGGCATTTGGCTGCACATAATAATCGAAGCTTTCAGCTTTTACTCTTTACGTCCCAGTTTCCTATACCCTTCAAATACTTTGGTGACCTCAAAATAGAAGGTTTTATCGCCTTCATTCGTGGTGACCTCCATTTTATCGCAAAATCCTCCTGTCTGTTCAAGGCTTTGCCTCTTCAATACGGCTCCCAGCATCCGCAGGATGAAGTACTCCTCACTGAGCTGGATGACGGGCCAGGCCGTCGCACAGGTTTTCCCGTTTCCGTTCCGGACGATCGAGTTGAGCAACCCGAACTGGATCGTCTTGTATTTCCGGGCATTCGCCGTATCCCCTATGAGCTGTAAGGTCTGCCGCAGGATCTTGTGCGCGATCAGGGAAGTATAATCGATGCTGAGCATGGCTTTGGCGATCCGGATGATCTCCGGGTAATCGGCCTGGTTCATGAGGGAGAACATCTTTTTCTCAAGACTGTCGAGCAGCGATGACTTCGCGGAGGCTATTTTGAATTGCTCGCTGTCGATGAAGCTGTACCGGAAATCCCGGTAATCGATGTCCGTCTGCCCTGCTTCCAGCTTTTTCACATAGTCGCAATATTTATCTTTAAATCCGGGGATTACAATTTGAGTCTGGGAATGACCGGCGATCCAGGTCAACGACAGGAAAAGGGATCCGAGAAAGTATAATAATTTCCTCATGTTCCGGCGTTTTGATTTACTTCAACATTCTTGTTCGCTCTTGGGATCCTTACCACCACTGTTTCCCCGATCTTATCGTGCAATGACATCCGGTTGGCGTTCCAGAAGGCCTGGATAAACCCGAACCCGAATTCCAGCGCCGAGGCAAAATAGCCCAGGCTCCGCTCGATGCTGTGCCACAGCCCGATCCGTTCGTGGTACAGGGAAATGACCCTGATCCGCACAAGGAATTTCCCCGGGGTCTGTCCCCTGCGGCCCCGGAACCAGAGCGTAAAATAAAGGACCGGCAGCAGCCCCAGGAAGATCTTCAGTATGGTAATAACGAATGCGGGGGTATTGGTCATCACGATTTCCACGTCGAACATGCTATGGACGTTCAGCGTCGTGAGATTCATGTTGAAGCAGGCGAACAGAATGATCAGGCCGAAATAAACCAGGATGAGAATGATCCAGTCGATGAGGAAGGCGGTGAATCGTCTCCCGATCGGGGCCAGCAGTAATTCCCGGTCACGGTAGTATTCGTTTCTTGGAGTATACTTCATTCCTGTTTAGAATTTATGTTTTATTCATTGCTATTCGCTCATCGCATATCTTCCATGGCTCACCGCACATCGCATCCGGTTAATCCACACACGCAGGGTGACGATCCTTCCCCTCAGATATTTATATGCATACCGTAACATTCGCCTGCCGTTCCTTTTCAGGTAATCAATTCCCATCAGCAACGCGCCGAGTGCGGCGAGAAGTCCCACCAGCACTACAGAAAACAGGAATCCATCCCTCGCGGATCCGGCGGAGGCGAAGGCGTTGAGATTAATTCCCACCGACAGGATTAATCCGGTTAACAGGGTCTTTTTCATTGTTGCTCGTATATATTTTCACTTTGAAAATTCGGGGTATTGCATCAAGCCCGTATCTGCAAATGGGCAGGATGCAGGCTACCAAAAGCTAATGCCCAATCCAAATTTAGCAAAACCCTAAATATGAACCATGGTTACAGATGAATTAAATTTTTACCAAAGTGAAGCAATAGAAGAAGCGGGATTGAAATCCCGGAGGTAAATCGTTTTCATTTACTATTTACCATTTACTATTGACAATTGGATTTTCAATTGCCCATTTGCAATTGACTATTTTTTACACCCAATTAAAAATGGAAAATAGTCAATGGTCAATACAATGGTAAATTGTAAATGGTAAATAGTAAATGGAAACGATTTACCTCCGGGATTTCAATCCCGCTTCTTCTATTGCTTTTCTTTGGTAAAAATTTAATTCATCTGTAACCATCGTTCATATTTAGGGTTTTGCTAAATTTGGATTGGGCATTAGCTT
>DATJQF010000179.1:0-3869 GCA_035505995.1 Bacteroidales bacterium | reverse complement strand
GATCCCCAGGATATTCAGCAGGGTGGATTTTCCGGAGCCGGACGGTCCCATGATCGAGATCATTTCGCCTGCTTCCACCTCCAGGTCGATCCCCCTGAGTACATGCAGGCTGTTCTGCCCGTTTATATAGGATTTATGGATATTGCGGATTTGGATCATAAAAAAACAAATATGCTATTAGACTCCGTTCAATTTAAAATGTTACATGCCATGGTGCAAAATTGCATTCTCTCAGCGCCTTCGGGAAAAAATATTCGATTAACCCTCCATTAAAACCGATGAACGGGAGTTTTCCGGGGTTTAATCTCGTTACCCCCGGTACCTCCTCCTTCAGCTTATTCTTCCTCCTGACCGATATTTAGAATCATTTTAATAACGGTAACCGAACCCCGGTTTATTGCATGAGGTCCCTAAATCCCTCTCCGTAAAACCCGGGTTCAGTATTTTTCTTCCGCGACCCGAACGATTTTTATCCGGGTTTCGCCGGGATTTTTCCGGCATTCAACGAGTGACCCGGAATCATTTTATGTTGTTATATATTTGATATAGTGACTATTATATCACTTCCTGGCAAAAAAAGCGCTTTGTAACTTTCAGGATACCTCATCGTCTTATCGCCAAAATCTGAAAATCACAAAGCCATGAAAACGATTAAAACCACCCTCTATAGCCTCACGATCCTCCTGACGATCCTGATCTCCCCCCTTTATGCGGCGTATGGCAAGCCGGCCGGGAAAATCACTCCCTCCGCCCCTGAATCGGGGATTGATCTTTCGAAATATACGTTCCGCGTACCTATGGAAGCGGATTTCATCGACAGTGATCCGGAAATGGCCGTTCATGCGGTAAACCTCAAGCCGGAAGTGCCTGCTAAGGCCACCTTTGAAGATGCGGAAGAAGTTTATCACAGGAGCACCCCGGAATCCCTGCTGAAATCGCTTGCGCCCGTAACTCCCAGGGAAGCCACCTTCGGCGATCTTTACGATGAGATTCCGCAGCTGTTGAAAGAGCTGGCTCCGGTTCCTCCCCAGGAAGCAAGTTTCGACGAGACTTTTTAACTAGATCCTGCTGCCATCACTCGGGAAGCCGCCTGAAAAGGCGGCTTCATTTTTTTCCGGCCGGGCAAAGCGAGCTGCTTTCGTACCACCGGCATTTAGGCTTGCACCCCAGGCAGAGGTTGATCTCCTCCCCGTTCCTGACATGCTTTACCCACTGCGGATCCGCCAGGATGGGCCGGGCGAGCGAAACAAAATCGGCCAGGCTGTTCTCCAGGAGCCAGTCGGCCCTTTCCCGCGTTTTGATCTCATTCACCACGATCACGGGGATCCTGACCTGTTTCTTCACTTCCGTGCCGGAGAAAACGATCCAGTTATATTGAAAATCTTTCGGAGGCCGGGGAAGGTTCTTCAGCGTCCCCCCGTGCGAGACATGAAGCAGGTCGATCCCGATCGATTCGAGGTATTTCGCCACCCGGATCCCGTCCTCAAGCAGCGGCGTTACGGCTCCCATGCGGTATGACAGTATGAAAGCCTCGCCGGCTTTCTCCCTGATCCCGGCAATGATCTCCGTGGCAAGCTTCATCCTCCCGGAGAAGTCCCCGCCATATTCATCCGTACGGCGGTTCAGCTCGGCATTGGCAAACTGGTTCAGCAGGTACCCGTGGGCGCCATGCAGCTCCACCCCGTCGAAGCCTGCCTGCCTGGCACGAAGGGCGGCTTCGATAAAGCATCTCCGGATATCCCGGATATCTTCCGGGGTCATGGCGGAGGATCTCGGATTGGCAGGATCGGCGGAAGGCCCCACCGGGCTGTCGTTAGCTTCCGGGTGCGTGGCAAGGCCCCCGTGATGCAGCTGGATCAGGGAAACGGCGCCATTAGCCTTTACGATGGCAGAGATCCTGCGAAGTCCTTCCACATGTTCATCCGACCAGATCCCGAGCTGACGGGGAGCCGCTTTGCCGTCGGGACGGACACAGGTGGCCTCCGTAATGACGATCCCCGGGCCGTCTTTGGAGCGCCTGGCATAATGATCCACGTTGGCGTCCGTGACGATGCCATCCTCGTGGGTATAGCCGTGGCAGACCACGGGAGGGAATACTACCCGGTTGCGGATGAGGTGATGCTTGAGAAGATATTCGGAAAATATATTTACCATTTACTATTTACTATTTACCATTTAATTTTCCATTGACTATTTACTATTTACTATTTTCTATCCTCTGTCCTCAACCCATAACTGTTCCTGCTCTTCGGTGAAAGGATGCTCTTTTTTCGCCATTTTCCATACCAGGAATACCGGGAAGAGGAACCACGACGCGTTGGCGAGCAGCACCACAGGAAGGTTCCGGGCCGGGAACGGCCCCCATATTTCTTCGGAACAGATAATGGTAACGTTGGTGAACAGGATCGGCATGATCACCAGGGTGGGGATCCGGATCCAGTCCTTGCCTTTGTAAAACGCGTAGGCGGCGAATGCATAGAAAGGTCCGAAAATGAGAACATCCAGCCAGATGGTCGCCTGCCACCACACCGGGCGGGCCATCAGCAGCGGATCGAAGGTCCTGCCCCACCAGTGCACCATGTCGATGAAAAAGGGCAGCGGCCATGCCGGGTAGGAAAACCGGAAGGGATCTTTAATGACGATCTGCTCCAGGTCGATGGAATAGGTGACGATGATCAGGTTGACCAGGAAAAAGCCGAGGTACACCCAATCGAACGGGCGTTTCCCAAGGGGAATGGATTTTCTCATAAGGATCCGGGAGGTTGGTTTTGAAGTTTCAGTTCCGCGTTTCTTGCCATCTGCCGGGCAATCTTCAGCCGGAAAAAAGGAATATTCGACAGGAAGGCCCCCAGTTTTACCAGGGAGCCTGAATAGGCAAGAGGCCTGGGTTTCCCGGCGAGCCGGACCAGATCTTTGGCCACTTTTTCCGGGGTCTTGGGAGCCGTGAACCACTTCGACAGGAAATTCTGCTTTTGGGCCATCAGGAAATCCTGCTCTACGGTTCCCAACCGGGATTCTGCCCTTGAATCTGTTTTTATATAACCGGGAAAATATTCGCTGACCGAAATACGGGCGTCACCAAGTTCCGCCTGCAGGGTGCGGGTCCAGGCGGAGAAGGCCGCCTTGGAGCAGGCATACGGCGCATAAAAGGGGATCCCCATCATGAAACCCGGCGAGCCGATATTGATGATCTGCCCGCCGCCTTGCTTTTTCATCTGGAGAAGGGCTTCCTGGGTAGCCGCCACCGGTCCGGTCAGGTTGACCCGGAAGGCTTGCATAAGATCGTCCCTGGTGACACTCTCAGACCGGTCGATGATGATGGCGGCCGCATTATGGATCAGGATATCCACCCGCCCGAATTTTTCTACGGCTTTCCTGACCAGGTCCCGTGCCTGCCCCTCATCCCCCATATCGACCGGGAGCACGAAGGCTTCCTTCAGCCCGCCGGCAAGTTCGTGCAGGACTTCGATCCTCCGGGAAGCAAGAACCAACCGGGCTCCCTCCCGGTCAAAAGCCCGTGCAGCGGCCTGTCCGATAGCGCCGGTGGCACCGGTAATGATAACGACTTTCCCTTCCAGGTTCATCTTTTATCATGAAATCAAGGGGGTCAAAAATAGAAAATTCGGGTAAGGAATCCTGTTTTTTTTTATGTTTGTAAGGATCAAAGCCCACTTCCTATGAAAAGGCTGACATTGTTATCCGTCCTGCCTGTCTTCGCATCCGCCTGGGTCATGCCGGGGTGCGGACCCGGAACCGGAATCCGGGAAAAGGCGGCAGTCGCGTCTTCAAAATTCTCGATCATGAAAGAACCATTCGGAAAAGCAGACGGGCAGGAGGTGTTCCTGTACACCCTGAAAAACAGCCAGGGG
>DATJQF010000178.1:0-6030 GCA_035505995.1 Bacteroidales bacterium | reverse complement strand
TCATCACCGACGCGCTGGATATGAAAGGGGTGACAAAATATTTCCCTCCCGGGATCCTCGAGCTGAATGCTTTAAAGGCTGGAAATGACATTCTCCTGCTTCCGCAGGACCTGGGGCTCGCAGTGAGGACGTTGCATTCGGCCATCGACAGCGGCCTGATCCCGATGGAACTGATCGATCAGAAATGCCGGAAGATCCTTGAGCTGAAATACCGCGTTGGATTACAGGAAGTGCCGTCAATAGATACGGCCCATCTTTTTGCAGACCTGAACCCGGTTTCCTCGGAGGCGCTCACGCGGAAGATCTACCGGGAGGCCGTCACACTCGACCGGAATGAGAACCACCTGCTGCCGCTGGGACTGCTGGAGTACAGGAAGATCGCAGTCTTGTCGGTCGGCGACAGTAACCCGACCGCATTCCAGCAAAGCATCGGTAAGTACGCGGAAGCCTCCTGTTTCAGCCTGCCGGCCGATTTCCGGCCCCCGGTGAGGGATTCCCTGCTTAAAAAATTACAACCTTATAACCTGCTGATCATCGGGATCCATAACACCAGCAGCCTTCCCGGGAAGAATTTCGGCCTCACCGTCCAGGAGGTGGCCCTGGTGGATACCCTGGCCCGGTTGAAAAAGACCGTGCTCGATATATTCGGAAGCCCTTACATCCTGGGGATGCTGAAGAGCCCTCCAAGCGCGGAGGCGATCCTGGTCTCCTACCAGGATGTCCCTGCATCCGGGGATATTTCGGCCCAGGCGATCTTCGGGGGCACCCCGTTCGCCGGGCGCCTGCCGGTCACCGGGTCCGTCTCTTTTCCGCTGCATGCGGGACTGGAAACTTCCGTGACCCGGCTCTCCTGCGCAATGCCGGAAGAGCTGGGCATCTCCTCTTCCGATCTCAGCCGCATCGACACCCTTGCCCTCGCAGGGGTGAAAGCGAGAGCGTATCCCGGCTGCCAGATCCTGTTCGCGAAAGACGGGAAAATATTCTATCAGAAAAGCTTCGGCCATCCCCGCTACGAGGATACGTTGACCGTGAACAACAGAATGATCTACGATCTTGCCTCCCTGACCAAGATCTTCGCCACCACCCTGGCGGTGATGAAGCTATCCGAAGACGGGAAGCTCAGTCCCGACAGCACCCTGGGCACCTACCTGCCGGAAGCGCGTGGGACCAACAAGCAGAAGCTGACGATCCGGAGCATTATGGCGCACCAGGCGGGGCTGCAGGACTGGATCCGGTTCTATGAGAGAACCTTGAAGAACGGCGTGCCCGATCCGGAGATCTACCGGCCGGATTCCTCGGCGGAATTCCCCGTGCGGGTGTGCGAGGGATTATTCATCCGGAAAGATTACCCGGATACATTGCTGAAGGCGATCCTCGATTCCCCGCTCCGCCCTTCGCATGACTATAAATACAGCGACCTGGGCTTTTACCTGCTGAAGATCATCGTGGAGCGCCTGACCGGCCAGCCATTCGACCAATTCCTCGACGGGCAGTTCTACCGTCCGCTCGGGCTGCAGCGGACCACCTTCCTTCCCTGGATGTATTTCCCCCGCTCCGAGATCATGCCTACCGAGAATGATACGCATTTCCGGCACCGGCAGCTGCGAGGGGATGTGCACGATCCCGGGGCGGCCATGCTGGGCGGCATTTCCGGTCATGCCGGACTTTTTTCCGATGCAGGCGACCTGGCGGTGATGCTGCAGATGCTGCTGAACGGGGGGAGTTACGGGGGCAAGCAATACCTGCTGCCCTCCACCATCCGGGAATTCACCCGGGTGCAATTCCCCGGGAACGGGAACCGGAGGGGGCTGGGCTTTGACAAGCCGGCTGCCGTGTATGTCCCGGACGGTCCCGTCTGCCAGGGCGCTTCCCCCGAAAGCTTCGGCCATTCCGGCTTCACCGGCACGTATTGCTGGGCGGATCCCGCCGATAAGCTGATCTATATTTTCCTTTCCAACCGCGTCTACCCCGATTCCGGCAATAACCGCATCTCGGAAATGAATATCCGGACGCGGATCCACCAGGCGATGTACGATATACTGGGCTCCGGGCGCAAGTGACGTGGTGACGTGGTGCTCTATTGTGCGTCTTGCATCCTGCATGTGGCATCTGCTATCCCTCATAGGGCAATATTTATCTATTTTTGCAGTCTGATTATATTTTTGTTTTATTAAACCCGATTCGATGAATCCCAAAGTAAGGTCCTTCCTGTTATGGCTGTTTGCATTTATATTCACCCTGGCGATCGCGGTATACCAGCGGATGACCGGTCCTACCTACCCGGTAGGGGGAAAGAAGGAGATCAACGGCAGGGAGGTCCGCTTCCGGCTGATCCGGAGCTATGACGGAGCTGACGATGCGCCCGTCTATATCAATGTTCCCGACACCACCGTAAAAGGAGAATTCAGCTTCCGGAGATTCAAAAGCTATGATGCGTGGACAACCGTTCCGATGGAGCGAAAAGGGGACTCGCTGGCGGGAAAGATCCCGCACCAGCCGCCGGCCGGAAAGGTCATGTACGAAGTGACCCTCGAAAGCCACGGCAGCCGCGTGTTGCTGACAAAGGACCCGGTGGTGATGCGCTACAAAGGCAGCGTTCCGCTGGGGATCCTGCTCTCCCACATTCTCCTGATCTTCCTGGCCATGCTCTTTTCCACCCGCACGGGTCTGGAAGTGATCTTCCGGGGAAAATATACCCTGCCCTATACCTGGATCACCCTGGTCACCCTTTTCATCGGGGGACTGATCCTCGGACCGGTCGTGCAGAAATATTCCTTCGGGGTGTACTGGTCGGGCTGGCCGGTCGGTCACGACCTTACCGACAACAAAGCCGGCGTAGCATTCATCTTCTGGGTAGTCGCCCTGGTGATGCTTTACCGGAACCGGGCTAACCGCTTCTGGCCGGTCCTGGCCTCGTTTATCCTGCTCCTGGTCTTCCTGATCCCCCACAGCATGCTGGGTTCGGAGATCGACTACACCAAGAACCCTAAAACTGAGATCCTGAAAAAATAAAAAGGCAACCCGTGACTATCACCTGGATCATCATTGCGGTAACGGCGGTCGTCTCCATCCTGGCGATCAACCAGCGGGAACTCTTCGACCGGCTCAAGTTCAATGCCTACGACGTCAAGCACGGCAACCAGTGGTACCGCTTTTTTACTTACGGGCTGCTGCATGCGGGCTATTTTCACCTGTTCATCAACATGATCGTGCTTTGGTCGTTCGGAGGGATCGTGGAAAAGTATTTCGAGCTTTATTTCCCCACCAAGCACTCGCTGTATTACCTGTTACTATACGGAGGGGGACTGATCCTGTCGATCATCCCTGCGTTCGGCAAGCACAAGAACGATGTCTTCTACAATTCGGTGGGAGCATCGGGAGCCGTGTCGGCCGTGATCTTCTCCAGCATCGTCCTGTACCCGCTGGGCAAGATCTACTTTTTCTTCGTCCCCATCGGGATCCCCGCGCCGATCTTCGGCATCCTCTACCTGGCCTATGAAGCGTATATGAGCCGTCGCGGAGGCGATAACATCGGCCACGACGCCCATTTCTGGGGAGCCGTCTTCGGGCTGGTCTTCACCATCGCCCTGAAGCCTTCGCTGGTCACGATCTTCCTGAGCCAGCTGGGCCTGATCAGCCAATAAGATTATTTCCGGATGCGGATCCGCGCATCCACTGCCATGATCCGGTCGGCCTGCCCGAGCAGCGGGTTGAGATCCAGTTCCCCGATCTCCGGCGCTGCGGATAATAAGGAAGACAGATGCCGGAGTATGGTGGCGAAAGCCTCTTCGTCGATGCCCTGCCTGCCACGGACGCCCTGGATGATCTTGTATCCCTTCAGGTTCCGGATCATCGATAGAGCTTCCTCCCTGCTCAGCGGCGCCAGCGCCGAGGAAACATCCTTAAGCACCTCGATGAAGATCCCTCCCAGTCCGCACAGGATCAGGTGTCCGAATTTCGGCTCGTATTTGGCTCCCGCGAACAGCTCGGTGCCGGAAAGCATCGGCTGGACCAAGACCGCGGTGGTATCCTTGATCTTCATCATCCGCTTGAATTCCTTCTTTACCCCCGCTTCATTCTTCACCCCCAGGACAACCCCACCCACATCCGACTTATGGACCGGCCCCACCACCTTCATCACCACGGGGTAACCCAGCTTAACCGCGGCCGCGACCGCCTCTTCCACGGTCCGGGCCACCTCCTCCCCTGCCCTCGGGATCCCGGAGGCATCCAGCAGCTCGGCGACGGCGGAGGGGGGAAGATAGCCTTCCGCCGAGCTTTCCATCACCTTCCGGATCCTTTTAATATCCACGGTAGGCTGCTCAGGTGCAGGTACGGCCGGTCCGGGGGTATGATACACCCGGGCCAATGCATTTGCGAAGGTCACTTCATCGGAGAAGTACACCCTTCCTCTGGAAATGAACGCCCGGATCTCCTCGCCGGCCGTGGTGACGGAAGGCATTACGGGGAAGATCGGCTTGGTGCAGGTGCTCATCTTCCCGTCGATCACGTCATAGACATCGAATACCCTGGTGAGCCCGGGCGTGCCGAAGATGACGGTCATCCCGTCGATCGCATCGAATTTCGTCTCGCAATAATCGATGATGGTGGAGAGCTGCTGTGCATTCCCGGTAGCCAGGAAATCGATCGGGTTGGCGACGGAAGAACCCGGATGGAGCTTGGTGAGCAGTTCCGCCGCTGCCGGATGATCGATCGTAGGAACCGTCATCCCGTGATGGGAGAGCGTATCGGTGAGCATCACCCCGGGTCCCCCGGCATGGGTGATGATGGCCATGTTCTTCCCTTTCATCTCGTGGTGCGTGTACACCGAGGCGACGCTGATGAGCTCTTCCCGGCCGTAGCACCGGGCGATGCCCGCTTTGCGGAAGAGCGCGTCCACGGCCACATCCGAGCTGGCCAGCGCACCGGTATGCGATGAGGCGGCGCGGCTGCCGGCTTCGGAGGTCCCTGCCTTGATGGCGGCAATGCGGCATCCTTTGCGGATGAGCGAGGAGGCATGCTTCAGGATCAGATCGGGACGGGAGATATTTTCGAGGTATAATAGCTTGATCAGCGGGGAGACGCCGGGGGTGAAGGTCTCGTCCATGTACCGCAGGATATCCTCGACGCCCATCTGGGCGCTGTTGCCGACCGAGAACACCCTGGAGAACTTAAGTCCTTTCTGGATGCCGGCTTCCATGATGAAGCAGGCGGTGGCGCCCGACCCGGTGATGAAATCGCAGCCTTTCAGGTCGAGTTGCGGCACCGGCTTCGTGAAGACGCCATGATAATCGGGGGTGAGCACGCCGATGCAGTTGGGACCGATCAGGGCGCCATTGACCTTATCGATCATCTCCACGATCTTCTGCTCCAGGATCTTTCCTTCCTTACTTTCTTCTGAAAAGCCGGCCGACAGGATGATAAACGCCCGCGTATTCTTCTGCCCGATCAGGCATTCCACCGTTTCCGGGATATACCGGGCCGCGATCGCGATGATGGCCAGCTCCGATTCCGGCAGCTCTTTCAGGTCGGTATAGCTCCTGAGTCCCTGCACCACGGGCTCTTTCAGGTTGGTGACATAGAGTTTTCCCTGGTAGTTCCCTTCCAGCAGGTTTCGCAGCACGGCTCCTCCCGGCTTCTGGACATCGTTGGAACCGCCCACCACGACGATGCTGCGGGGATTCAGCAGCTGTTCATTGATCATGACAGGATATTTTTGGCTAAAATAGGAAAAAGACGGAAGATGGAAAACAGAGGATGGAGGGTGGAGGTTTCTTCGTCTTCCGTCGGCGGCGGAATCCACCCCTTTGGGAAAGCTCCCCTCCTGCCCTGACCTGTTCATAAAACATCCTATATTATTTTGTCAGAATAACTATCTCTCCTATATTTGGTGCACAACCCGCAACGCTTATACGACTATCCACAACCTTTTTGCAGATTGACGCCCTGCCATAGCGGGCATAAGCGGGTTTAGGAAATTATAAAATATAACATGGATACCGAAGAATTAAAGCATTTTGAACATAATAG
>DATJQF010000177.1:0-2479 GCA_035505995.1 Bacteroidales bacterium | reverse complement strand
TTGCGGTCTTCGGGATCAATTCCGGTGAGGCGTTCGCCGCGGTCATCGGTCCGCTGGTGGAAGTGCCGGTCCTGATCAGCCTGGTGAATGTTGCCCTGAGGTTTAAGGTGAAGTATTTCCGAAATGAGCCGGGAGCTGAATCTCAGTAATCGTTGCAGTTTTTCTCTTTTTCACCGGGTACGGACTCGTATTCAACCTGGATGGTGGCATGACCTATGCCGAACTTTTCCCTCAGCATTTGCTGGATATCCAGGATAAAGGACACATTGGTAGGGCAGTTCGTGTCCAGGTGAACGGTGAGCGCCGCGTCGGTCGTGCTGAGCGCCCAGATATGCAGGTCGTGAACGCCGGCCACTTCCGGCAGTCCCAGCAGGTACTCACGGACCTTTCGGATGTCGATATTTTCCGGCACGGCGTCCAGGGCAAGGTTCACGGAGTCGATCAAAAGCCTGTAGGTGCTGTACAGGATGACGGCCACGATGAGGAATGACACCGCTGAGTCCACCCAGACCCGCCCCGTAAGCCAAACGATGATCCCGGCGACGACCACCCCGAGGGATACCAGCGTGTCGGCCAGAAAGTGTGTGAATGCGCTCCGGATGTTGAGGTCTTCTTTCTTCCGCCGGTTGAAGAGCCATGCGGTGATCCCGTTCACGGCGATCCCGGCGGAGGCGACGGCGATGACGTTGAGGGAATTGATCTCCACGGGCCTGCCCAGACGGCGGATCACCTCCCACAGGATGAAGGCCACGGCGGCCAGCAGGAGCAGGGTGTTTGCCAGCGCCGCGAGGATCGTGGAGCGCCGGAATCCGTAGGTGAACTTCACCGTGGGCTTTCGCCTCGACAGCAGCACGGCGATCCAGGAGAGCCCCAGGGCGACAACGTCGCTGAGGTTATGCCCGGCGTCCGACACCAGGGCCATCGAATTCGACAGGAACCCGAATGCCGTCTCGGCGACAATGAATGCCAGGTTGATAAGGATTCCCAGGCGGAATGCATGGTCCGCACCTGCTACCGGTCCCGATGAATGCCCATGTCTCATGATGTACCCTCACCGCTCCTCGCTCAGATCACGGTGAATTGCAAAAATAAAGAGAAAAGGCAGTGAGCAGCGGGCGGGAGGGGAGGAGAATAGTGAACGGTGTGTAGTTGGAAGTACCCCAAGACCGGAAATCAGCTACTTTCCGATGCAAAACCTGCTGAAGATCGTTGAAAGGATCTCGTCGGTCGTGATCTCCCCGGTGATCTCCCCGAGATGGTAAAGCGCCTTCCGGATCTCGGTGGTGAGAAGGTCGGTGGAGATCCCACTGTCCAGCCCCTGCTGAATAGCGTCAACGGCTGCCAGGGTATTCCGAAGGGCTTCCAGGTGGCGGACGCTCGATATGACGGTGGTCCCGGTAATTCCCAACTCACTTACAGTTCGCAGCAGGCTTTCGGAGATCAGGTGGATGTTCTCCTTACGCTTCGCGGAGACGAACAGGGTCTCCTGTTCCACGAAATCCTTAAATCCGGCCGGGAGCCGTTTCAGCTTATCCGTTTTATTGCCGATAAGGATAAGCTTTTTGGTTCCCAAATCTGCCAGGCTGCCGGATTCCTTTACCGCTTCCAGGACCTCCTCGCTGGAATCGGTGGTGGCATCAAAGACATACAGGATGATGACCGATTCCTCAATTTTTTCCCGGGTCTTTTCAATCCCGAGGGCTTCAATCTTTCCCCGGGCTTCCCGCAGTCCGGCCGTATCAATAAAACGGAAACTGTACCCGCCGATCACGATGGTATCCTCGATCATATCGCGGGTGGTCCCGGGTATCTCCGAAACGATCGCTTTCTCCTCGTTCAGGATCGCATTCAAAAGGGTGGACTTGCCCACATTCGGCTTGCCGATGATGGCGACGGGCACCCCGTTCCTGATCACGTTCCCTATAGAGAACGATTTGATTAGCAGTTCTGTCTCTGCTTTTATCTCAAGTAACAGTTTAAGCAGTTCCTTCCGGTCTGCAAACTCCACATCCTCCTCGCTGAAGTCCAGCTCCAGCTCCAGTAGCGCGGTCAGGCTCACGAACTTTTCCCGCAGCTCTTTGATCTTCGAAGAGAATCCCCCGCGGAGCTGCTTGAGGGCCAGGTCATGAGAGGTATAGGAATGGGAAGCGATCAAATCGGCCACCGCCTCGGCTTCGGACAGGTCCATCTTCCCGTTCAGGAAGGCCCGGAAGGTGAATTCGCCTGGGCTTGCCATGCGCAGCCCCTTTGCCATCAGCAATTCAAGGATCTTCTGCTGGATATAGACCGAACCGTGGCAGGAGATCTCCACCACATCTTCACCGGTATAGGAATGCGGATTCCTGAAGATGCTGACCAGCACTTCATCGAGCATGCTTTCCCCGCTGCCGATCGTACCCCGGTGAATGGTGTGCGAAGCCGCCCTCTGAAAGCTGAATTTCTTACCGGCCGCATGGAAAACCGACTGGCAGACCGTAAA
>DATJQF010000176.1:0-8781 GCA_035505995.1 Bacteroidales bacterium | reverse complement strand
TCAGATGCTTGCATGATTAAAGCCTGCCATCATAAAAAAATGCGAAGTGCCGTCTTCCGCACTTCGCATATCACATTTTGCATTTGTCTTTGTGCCCAGGACAGGACTTGAACCTGCACAGCCAATGGCCACTACCCCCTCAAAGTAGCGTGTCTACCAGTTTCACCACCTGGGCGAAGAGCGTGTGAGTGCGGGGTGCGGGTATTGAGCAAGGGTGTGCAAAAGTAAACAAAAAATTATTCCTGTCAACGGGGATCAGATGAGGCTCAGCCCGAAGGCGACGGCAATGCCGACGCAAACCGTAACGAACTTCTGCAGGTTATACCGGTGATTCTCGCTGGTTTCGAACAGGATGGAAGTGGAGACATGCAGAAAGATCCCGACCACCACGGCCAGTATGTAATTAAAATAAATATTCAGCGAACCGGCAGTGGTCAGATCCAGCAGGTAGCTGAAGAGGGAGCCCAGGGGGGTCATCAGGGAAAATATCAACAGATAGAAGAAGGCTTTCCGCCGGGAGCAGCCGTAATGCAGGAAAAGGCTCATCAGCGTGAGGGAAATAGGGATATTATGGATCACGATCCCCAGGATCAGCGTGTGCCGCAGGGTGGTGGTGAACCCGGGCGCGATGGGCATCCCCTCCAGGAAGGAATGGATGCAAAGTCCCGTGAGCAGCAGAAACGGCGAGGCCCGTTCCCCTTCTTCATGCACATGCGCATGACCGTGCTCCGCGCCTTCGGTGATCAGCTCCAGCCCGAGCTGGATGAGATACCCCAGGACGATGAACAGCCCGATGTACGGGGCCGGCGTCTCGAAGATCTCGGGCACCAGTTTCAGAAAGCTGATCCCGATCAGGAAAGCCCCGCTGAAGGCCAGGAGCATCTTCAGTACCCGGTCCTCCCTCTTACGGACCAGGAAGATCACCGAGCCGCTTCCCAGCACGGTCAGGATCAGTACGGCATATGTGACGACTACTCCCAGCATCCTTGTTCAATATTCAGGCATCTCATTTTACATCAATCGTTCGATACTCAGTCTCAACCGGTATCCCCTTAAACATCTCAGTTCCCTTCCGGGAGACCAGCGAAAGGCATCCCGTATCCGCGGGAAGGTTTTTCTCCTGCAGGTCTCCCAGGACCTTCTGATAAAATGCCTCGCTCAGCACGATCCGGTTATCCGAGCATTTCAACATGAGACGGGCAGTCAGGTCGATATCGGTGCCGTAATAATCGTTGGCGTTCTTGAAAAAAGAAATATTGTACACTTCGGTGCAGTAATGGATGGCCACCTTGCAATTCAGGAAAAGGTCGTCGCCCGGGTAATGCCGGATATTGTAAAGGGTGGCGTAAATCTCTTCCAGCAGGGCGAAATAGGTGGAATACGAGGCCTTTCTTTTCAGTTCGCCGTCGGGGATGAACAGCATGATCTCGTCGCCGATGCCTTTGACGATATTGTCGGGAAAGTCGTTCAGGAAAGAGATAAAATTAAAGGTGTTGTTCAGCTTGGCGGCCCAGCCGGTCACCGGCGAGGAGAATTTTATCCCGGTGGAGTTGCTGAGGTCGAAAAAGAAGCAGGTCCCCGGGCATTTTTCCAGGCTGCCCAGCAGCTCTTTCATCTGCTCCGAATTCGGATCCCTGAAATGGATGTACTGGACCATCTACCTGCAGCCTAACTGAATGCGTTCTCGGATTCTTCCGGTTCCCGGTAAATTTCAAAGATGCTGGAAAATCCCGAGATCTCAAAGATCTCCCGGATATTTTCCTGCAGCGAGCAAAGGATGAACTTTCCCTTCGTCTGGCTGATCCTCTTCAGCGCCATCAGGAAGACCCTCAGTCCGCTGCTGCTTACGTAATCCATGCGGGCGCAATCCACGAGGATGCGGTCGCTCCCGGCATCGATCAGCCCCATCAGCTTCTTTTCCAGTTGCCCGTAGTTGGTGGTGTCCAGTCGGCCATGGATCCCTACGACCACATGGTTCTCTTTTTTCACTTCCGTCAGTTCCATTCGTCAGTCAGGTTTTGAGTGTATGTTTTTGATCACTTTCACGATGTTCCGGTCGCCGGTTCGTGAATATTCTATTTTCCCGGCGAGGGTTTTGATAAAGTGTATTCCCAGGCCACCTACTTTCCGGTTCTCAGCCGGTTCCCGGTAATCGGCATCGTCGGGGATTTCCATCAGGTTGAAGGGCTTCCCGTCATCGGTGACAGTCAGGACCAGATGGTCTCCCTGCTTCTCCAGCCGGATCCGGATCGAATGCATCCCGGGATCCTCATAGGCATAAAAGATAATGTTCGATACCAGTTCCTCCAGGATCAGGTGGGTCTCCATGGCCGTCCTCGGATCCAGGGACCACTTCTCCGCCAGTTCCTCCAGGGTATCGGCTAGGATCTCCATCTCTTCGGCCCGGTTCTGCAGGACGATCTCCCGGGCATCCTCACCGGGTCCCGCTTCACCCTGGCGCCCCTTGTACTTCAACGCCAGCAGGGTGATGTCATCCGATTGCTCATTCCCCTCTTCGAATTTCCTGACATCCTGCAGCAGCGATTCCGCTATTTGCCGGGGCGATCTTTCCCCGCATCCGGAAAGAAAATCAAGGATTCTCTTTTCCCGGTAAAGCTCCTCCTTCGGATTACAGGCTTCCGTGATGCCATCCGTATAGCACAGGACCGTATCTCCCGGCCGGAGATCCGCCTGCTGGCACGGATAGGTTGCTGTTTCCCTGACCCCCAGCGGGATATTGCCGGAGTTCGCCAACCTTTCGATGCTGCCGTTCCGGCGCAGGATCATCGGAGAATTGTGGCCGGCATTGCAGATCTCCAGCGTTCCCAGGTTCAGATCGAGGATGGCGGCCAGGAACGTCACGAAGATCTGGTTCGGGTTCTCCTTCACCAGCTCGCGGTTGATCCCTTCCATGACCGTGCAAAGGGAGGCACCGTCGGTCATCCTTGCCCGGAAAAGGGTCCGGGTGATGGCCATGAAAAGCGAAGCGGGCACCCCCTTGCCCGAAACATCTCCCACCGCCATAAACAAGCGGTCATGGGCGGGGAAGAAAAAATCGTAGAGATCGCCACCGACTTCCCGGGCCGATTTCAGCAGGGCGAACAGCTCGCAGTCGTTGCGGTCCGGGAAGGAAACGGGGAGCATGCCCATCTGGATGTCGCGGGCCACGGTGAGTTCGCTTTCGATCTTTTCCCTTGCCGACACGGCCTCTTTCAGGTTGCGGAGATAATTGTTCAGCTCCTCCTGCATCAGCAGGAAAGAATTGCTGAGCTGGGAGATCTCGTCGCGCGACCGGTAAACCGGCAGCGGGGCATTGAAGTTCCCTTTCCCGATCTCATGCGTGGCTTTGGCCAGCTGCGAGATCGGCTTCATGAATTTCCGGGTTAGCAGGATCGTGATCAGGAAGATGGCGAAGATCCCCAGCAGGAAGACCCCGAACAGCCGGTAGAAGAATCCGATCAGCCCGGCATACAGCTCATTTTCCGGGATGATCACCCCGAGCGACCAGCCCGTGGAGGGCACCGGGGCATAATAGATCCAGTTCCGCTCATTCTTGTTCCGGGTCAGACCCGTCAGGTTCTCAAATCCCGATTCGCCGTTCATCATCTTCCGGCCGATCAGCCTCAGCTTCTCATTCTGGCGAACGAACTGATAAAAGTCCTCATTCACCAGCTGCCGGTCGGGATAGGTGATCACCTTCCCCGCTTTCGAGATCAGGAATCCGAAGCCGGATTTGAACAGGTGGACACTGGAAACAATGCTGTCGAGCGAGAACAGGGAGATATCCATGGTCACCACCCCTTTGAAAACCCTTTTCCCATTCTCGTTCCGGTAAAATGGCACCGAATAGGTGCACATCATGACATTGCCACCACCCTTGTCGAAATAAGGTTCCGTCCACACCGGCTTGCCTGCTGCTTTGGGCAGCGCATACCAGTCGTAGGTGAAATAATCATAATCGGCGCCGGTCTGCACCTTTTCCATCAAACCCAGATCCCGGTCATAATAATAATAAGGTGCATAGAATCTCAATTTCTTATTATAGGCATAGGGCTCGAAGGCGAGAATGCTTCCGTAAACGACTTCGTTGTCCATGATGAAATCCTTCATCTGCTCGCGGATATCCTGGTAGTTCGTTGCAGGCAGCGCCAAGTTGCGGGCAAACCCCAGCGGGATCTGCTCCACGGGCTGCAGGATGTTCTCGATCCGGGCCACGGTCAGCGAGGTCAGGTTCTCGGCATTTTTTTCCGCCTGCTCCAGTAAAAGCTTTCTCGAATTGTTGAAAGTGTAATAGAAGGAGATGACGAAGACCACCAGGATGGAAACCAGGAAGAACATCCCGTAGCGGAATGCCAGACCGCGGAAACGGATCCTTTTGATACTGAATTTTCCTGCCATACCTTTGTTCTTCCGACCAACAGGCCGGTAAAGGTATGAATTTTCCTCTCCGGATATCATTTGTATCGCCGGCCTCACCTGGCGGAAAAAGAATATTTTTGCAGATAAATATTTTGCTATGGAAGAGACTCTTGCCCGGTTAAAGCCCGTTGCCCTCTGGCAGTATTTCCAGGAGATCTGCCGGATCCCGCGACCCTCGAAAAAGGAAGAAAAGATCGCCCGGTACCTCATGGATTTTGCCGGGAAGAAGGGGCTGAATGCCCGGCAGGACAGTGCCGGAAATGTCCTGATCCGGAAGCCCGCTTCCCCGGGCCGGGAGAAAGACAAAGCGGTCATCCTGCAATGCCATATTGATATGGTGTGCGAGAAAAACGCAGCCACCGTGCATGATTTCGATAAGGACCCGATCCTTCCCTACGCCGATGATGGTTGGGTGAAAGCAAAGGGAACCACCCTGGGGGCCGACGACGGGATCGGGATAGCCGCTGCCCTGGCCATCCTGGATTCAAAGGATATTTCCCACGGACCGCTGGAATGCCTGTTCACGGTGGATGAAGAGACCGGGCTGACCGGCGCTTTCGGGCTGAAAGCCGGGTTCCTGGAAGGGAGTGTCCTGCTGAACCTCGACTCGGAGGATGAGGGACAGATCTTTATCGGGTGCGCCGGCGGCATGGATACGGTAGCCACCTTCGAAGCATCGGCAGAGAAGGTACCGTCCGGCAGCGTGGCTTACCGCGTCGGCATCACCGGCTTAAAAGGAGGGCACTCGGGCGATGATATCAACAAAGGACTGGGGAACGCGGTCAAGATCCTGGGCCGGTTCCTGTGGAACGCTTCCCGGAAGTTCGATCTGAAAGTGGCCACGCTCAGCGCGGGGAATTTAAGGAATGCGATCGCCCGAGAAGGATTCTCGGAGGTGATCATTCCTGCTTCGAAAAAGAAGGAATTCGAAGCTTATGTGAAAGAATATCATCAGGTGCTCACGGAAGAGCTTCATGTAACCGAACCAGGATTGCAATTCAATGCAGAACCCACCGACAAACCCACTGCCATTATGTCAGGAGACCTGCAGAACCGGGTATTGAATTCATTGTACGCCTGTCCCCATGGTGTGATCGAGTATTCCCGTGAGATCCAGGGCTTTGTAGAGACCTCAACCAACCTGGCGTCGGTCAGATCGGACGAAAAACAGGTCCTGGTGACCACCAGTCAGCGGAGCTCCGTGGAATCCTCCAAACGGGATGTGGCGGATATGGTGGAAAGCGTTTTCCTGCTGGGAGGGGCCCGCGTGGAGCATTCGACCGGTTACCCGGGATGGCGCCCCGATCCGGGATCGCAGGTACTGAAGGCGACGGTGGAGTCGTACCGGAAGCTTTTCGGGGAGGACCCGAAGGTCCTGGCCATCCATGCCGGCCTGGAGTGCGGCCTGATTGGCGCGATCTATCCGGGGATGGACATGGTTTCTTTCGGTCCGACCATCAAGGGAGCGCATTCCCCCGACGAGAGGCTGGACATCCGCAGCACGGAGAAATTCTGGGAACTGCTGGTTGAGGTGTTAAAGAGGATTTAAGAGGCAGGAGGTTTCTTCCTCCTAGAACTGATATCCGAATCCCAGGCGGAACAGGGGATTGGAATAGGGCGAGTAATACGTCTCGTTCAGGTTGAACAGGATGAGCAGGTCCAGGTAGACTTTGTTGGAAAGCGGCTGCTTGTACCCGGCTCCCACGAACAGGCTGTTGACCTCGATAACCTGCCTGCCCTTGGAATATTTCACCGTATTGGTATAATCCACGATGTTTCCATTATTGTCCACCACATAGGGCCAGGTATAGGTAAGGTATTCGTATTCCACATGGGCGAAAATGTTCCCCAGGAAGTTGTTGAAAATACTGGCCAGGTAATACCGGAAGAATATCCGCCCCCCGAATATATTCAGGTTGAAATCCAGGTATTGCTGGGATTTCGTATCGTAGTAATAGTTCTTGAAATGGTTGTATTCATAGGTAAACCCAAGTCCCCCGTAAAGCTGGTCAACGATCCTCACCTTGACTTCGGGGGTGATCACGATCCCGGCGACGGAGCCGAACTGGAATCCGAGGTTACCGCCTACCGAGACCCGGTGCCAGAATTTATCCTTCTTGCTCTTATCGGATTCCTGGGAGCGGGCGCCCGGCGGGAATGCCAGCATCAGCAGCAGGAGAAGGATCAGGATTTTGGCAGATTTAACGTACATGAAACCGGGTTTGTTCTATACCATATATAATATACTACGAGGGAACAAATTTAATAGTAAAACACGGAGGTCTGATAAAAGTTGCCCGGAAAATTGTACAAACCGGTTCCGGAAAGGAGCTACCGGGCCCCCGGTAATGAATCGATCTGGTTCAGGAAATTCATCCTGCAACGTATCTCGCTGGTATGCAGCTCAATATACCCCGCATTGGGGATCAGGTTCTGCCCTTCGGTGAGGATCCATTTCAGAAAATCAACCACTTCCCGGGAAGCGGGTTTCCCTTTCATGACAAAATAGAGGTCCCGTACGAGGACATGGGGATACCGGCCCGACCACATGGCCCGCTGCAGGGTGGTGTAGTCTCCGGTATAATCCTCCCGGGGATCGATCTTCCCGTTGTGGTTGATGTCGATGGCGAGGACCAGGATCCCGTCGCGGATCTTCCCGGCGGCAGGGTTGCAGGCATTCACAAAGTTGCAGTAGCTGATGGCCAGCGGGTCGCGGATCACTTGATCGATCAGCTGATCTTCTCCGTTCACCGGGATTCCTTTGATCTCCGTTGAATCCAGGAACAGGAAGTTCTGCCAGACCTGGCTGGCCCCTGCCTTGTCGGCCCTGACATACACATGGATCGGGGTTTCCTTTGGCGAGCCGTAAAGGCGGTTCCAGGATGCCGGCCCGGTGCCGGCAAAGATTCCGGAGAGCTGGTCGTGGGTGATCCCTTTCTCCCGGATCAGGTCGAGGAAGGGATTTTTTGCATTGATCACGGGGACCACGGCCAGTCGGGCCACGGGGGCATTCCACAGCACCTTATCCGCCTCATAGGGGATCTCGTTGGAGACCATGCCGATGTCGGCCTTGCCGGTCAGAACGGCCTCCAGTCCTGTCCCGGTTCCTCCCGAAGTCAGATCAAATAAGGCTCCGGGGTGTGTTTTCGAATACTCATCGACCCAGAGGCGGGTCAGCGGGTACAGGGCGTAGGCGCCGGTGATCCGGATAGGTCCCTGGTGGTGGGGCAGGGAGGCGGCGGGTGCAGGGGCTTTCC
This sequence comes from Bacteroidales bacterium, assembly GCA_035505995.1. Classification (GTDB taxonomy): domain Bacteria; phylum Bacteroidota; class Bacteroidia; order Bacteroidales; family FEN-979; genus DATJQF01. The sequence continues at coordinate 1,105 of DATJQF010000176.1, read as the reverse complement.
CGGGGGTGCAACCCAGGATCAGGGAGAGGGAAAGTACGGTGAGCAGGAGGCGGGTTTTCATAGCGATTTTTATTTTCAACGGATAAATATAAAAACTTTGTTCCGTATGCAATCGTTCTGCGAAACATTTTTCCTTTTTATCAGTAAAAAGCATTGTTTTATCCCGGCAGGGGAAGAGAATTTTTTGTATCTTTGCCGATCCGGAAACAGTTCTTATTTTTTCTGTCAGCGCAAACACTCTGTTAACACAGGGCTTTCGGAGCCCCACGGTGCGTTGTGAATATCTTTTTCGGATTTTTTTAGAAAAAAGTTTGCACAGTAAAAAATAGATTGTAATTTTGCAGTCCGTTTTTGAAAAAAAATGTGTCCGCTGAAGGCGGAAATGCATAACGTTCTTTGAAAGACTGAAGTAAGACGAGTAGCAAATATCCCAGAAATTGATTTCAATTTCTTTGGAACAGATTAACCTGAGAGATTAAATTTTCCTTATACTATGGAGAGTTTGATCCTGGCTCAGGATTAACGCTAGCGGCAGGCCTAATACATGCAAGTTGAACGGTAACAGGTCCAGCAATGGATGCTGACGAGTAGCGCACGGGTGCGTAACACGTATGCAACCTACCTTTGACTGGGGGATAGCCCCGAGAAATCGGGATTAATACCCCATATTATTGTGAAGAGACATCTTTTTACAATGAAAGCTCCGGCGGTCTTAGATGGGCATGCGCGACATTAGCTAGTTGGTAAGGTAACGGCTTACCAAGGCTGCGATGTCTAGGGGTTCTGAGAGGATTCACCCCCACACTGGTACTGAGACACGGACCAGACTCCTACGGGAGGCAGCAGTAAGGAATATTGGGCAATGGACGCAAGTCTGACCCAGCCATGCCGCGTGCAGGATGACAGCCCTACGGGTTGTAAACTGCTTTTGTACGGAAAAAAACCCCCGGTCGTGTACCGGGGTTGATGGTACCGTAAGAATAAGCATCGGCTAACTCCGTGCCAGCAGCCGCGGTAATACGGAGGATGCAAGCGTTATCCGGATTCATTGGGTTTAAAGGGTGCGCAGGCGGAATGATAAGTCAGTGGTGAAATCCTATGGCTC
>DATJQF010000175.1:0-6051 GCA_035505995.1 Bacteroidales bacterium | reverse complement strand
ACCCATGTGTTCTCCTTTACGGATAGCACCTATGCCGTCACCCTGATCGTCACGGATAATTATGGTTGCAAGGATACGGTGATCGACAGCGTTTATGTAAAACCCGGATTCAGTTTCACTTTCACGCACGATACCGTGTGCGACGGATTCCCGATGCATTTCCATGCAGTGGACCTGGCTTCAGGAGACTCGCTGTACAGTCCTTATTGGAATTTCGGCGATCCGAATTCCGGGCCGAACAACCAATCGTTCCTGTATAACCCGACCCACGTATTTACCCAGCCGGGACTTTATGCGGTCATGCTGAGGGTGACGGATTCGGATAACTGTACCGACAGCACCTATCTCACGGTACTGGTCAATGCCCTGCCGCAACCGGATTTCACTGCCTTATCGACCCCGTGCGACAGCGTAATACGATTCCACGACCTGTCACTGGCAGGAAGCGGCACCATTGCTTCCTGGCAATGGACCTTCGGCGACGGCTCGGCCCCGATCACCATCAATGCGCCGGGACCGGGAGATACTTCGCATATTTACTCGGCCCTGGGGTACTATAACGTCATCCTGCAGACCACCAATACCAACGGGTGCACGGATACGATGATGCAAACGGTTCAGTTGTTCCCCTGCATCATGGCAAGGTTCAATCCCGATACCGCCATTTGCGAGAGATACCCGGTGGCGTTTGCCGACAGCTCCGTACCGGTCAACCGCATCACCGAATGGCACTGGCTGTTCGGCGACGGGAAGGATACGCTGTATGGTACGCCTGTGCCGGTCGTCCACCATACCTACGATACCGCCGGGACCTTTACCGTGGACCTGGCTATCCGGGCCGTGGTGAACGGGGTCTCCTTCACGGATACTGCCCGGCAGCAGGTGATCGTACATCCAACCCCGGTGACCGCTTTCTCGAACCTGGGTGTATGTATGCACCAGCTGACACTCTTCACCGATACCTCCAGTACCGGCGGAGAACCTGTCAACAACTGGACGTGGACCTTCGGAGAACCTTCATCCGGATCTAAAGACAGCGCCTTTGTCAGGAACCCGAACCATCAATATGACACGGCCGGCTATTACTCGGTGAAGCTGGTGACCATGAACCGGTTTGGATGTAAGGATTCACTTACCAAGTTGACCCGGGTGTACGGATTGCCGATAGCCATGTTCGACCACAATATCCCGTGCAGCGACAATCCCACTTACTTTACGGATCAGTCGATCACTGCGGACACGACGCTATCTGCCTGGATGTGGAACTTCGGCGACCTGACTACGAACCAGGATACCTCGCTGTACCAGGATCCCAACTACATCTATATGAATCCCGGAGATTATACGGTACGGATGATCGTCCAGGATCACTACGGCTGCCGCGACACGATCGATTCCACCGTCACGGTCCATGTGTCGCCGGTTTCTTCCTTCACCATGAAGGAAAATATCGACGGCATGACCGGCAAGATCCAGCTGGACAACCTGTCCATCGGTGCCGACACCTACTTCTGGGACTTTGGCAACGGTCAGAATTCCACGGAACAGAACCCGATCGTTACCTATTCGGAAGACGGCACCTACCTGATCATGCTTATTTCATCTAATACATACCAATGCTCGGATACGACCTATTTCAAATATGAAGTCTTGTTCAAAGGCCTGTATATCCCGAATGCCTTTGCGCCCACCAGCACGAATCTGGCTGTGCGGTACTTTAAACCGATCGGAGTCAACCTGAAGTCATTCCATATTGAGGTGTACGATGTCTGGGGCCACCTGGTATGGGAGTCGTCCGATCTCGACAGCCAGGGACGCCCGCTGGGCCAATGGAACGGGGATTTGAACAACAACGGCGAAGTCTGCCCGATGGGGACCTATATGTGGAAAGCCACGGCCACCTTCATTGACGACACGATCTGGGAAGGCTCAGATATCGGCAAGGGGTCGACTGCCACTTCAGGAACGGTAACTCTGATACGATAACTAATAATCTAAACATAGATGAGAAAGCTAATATTGATTTCGCTGACACTGGCAGGAGTCCTGTCGCTTCTCCCGCAAAGTAAGGGACAGGATCCGAACTTCTCCCAGTTCTTCAGTACTCCGCTATATTATAATCCTGCATATACCGGGATCAATACCGGAGTCCGGGCGAGGTTCACGTTCCGGGATCAATGGCCGAATTTGCCTGTTGATTTCAGGGCCTATTATTTCTCAGCCGATCTTGGCGACCGCAACCTCCCGGGAGCGGGAGGGTTCGGGATCATCGTCAACGAAGATAACGAAGGGATAGGCTTCATTAAAGACCTGTATGCCGGCATTACCCTGTCGGTGAGGATCCCCCTCACGTCCTACATGGTGAGCCAGATCGGGATCAAGGCCTGCGTGGTGCAGAAAACGGTGAACTGGGATGATTTTGTCTTCAGCGACCAGCTGAGCGAGAAATACGGGAATATTTACGCCACGTCGTTCGTTCCCCCCGATGCCAATAAGAAAGTCTTCCCGGATTTCGGGGTGGGCGGCTTGCTGCAGTTCTCGAATGTAGAGTCGAATGTGACCGGAACAGCCGGCTTCGCGGTGGACCATCTCTTCCGTCCCGACCAGTCGTTCCTGTCGACCGCCTCCGCACCGCTGCCCCGGAAATGGGTGGTGCACGGGGACCTGGTCATTTCGGCCGGAAGCGGCAAGAGTTCTTCGGGGATGTATGCCAGCGGCGGTGCCAACGATCCGCTCAAGATCAACCCGGGGATCATTTACCAGAACCAGGATAATCTTAATTCCCTGGAACTGGGATTGAACCTCCTGAAATATAACATCTACCTCGGCGCCTGGTACAAGACCACCCTCAAGGACAACCCGAACAACGTGGTGGCCCTGCTCGTCGGTTACCGTTATTCCTTTGCAGAGGACATGAACATCAAATTCATGTACAGCTACGACCTGCAGGTTTCCGGAAGCCTCCAGGGAATGGGCGGATCGCATGAAGTGAGCGTGATCCTCGAATTCGACAAGCTTTCGATCTTCGGGGGAGGCCGTGGCGGAGCGCTGGGATCGCCGGGCAGGTACCGGAACAACTCCCCGCTCGAATGCCCGAGCTTTTATTAACAGACCTTCTATAACCTGAAATAGAAAAATCACCGGTGGTATCCTTCCGCCGGTGATTTTTTTTAGGTACATCTCCCTTTTTCCGACCTTTGCCGGGTCGATGCAGAACCCGCCTATGCCCGATCCCGGCCATATCATCATCCGGAATGCCTCAGAGAACAACCTGAGGTCGGTCAGCCTGGAGCTGCCGAAGAATAAGCTGATCGTAGTGACCGGCGTTTCCGGTTCCGGGAAATCCTCCCTGGTCTTCGATGTCCTTTACCAGGAGGCCGAGAATCGATTTTTCGGCTCCATTTCGTCACAGGCCAGGCAGTTCCTGGGCAAGCTGAAAAAGCCCGCGGTGGAGAGCATCGAAGGACTGTCGGCCGCCATTGCCGTCGATCAGCGCTCGATAATGCGGAACCCCAGGTCCACCGTGGGGACCCTTACCGGCCTGTGGGACCATCTCCGGCTGCTTTACGCCCGGACGGGCGAACCCGGCGACCCGGCGCTGAAACCACTGGTGCGAAGAAGCCTCTTCTCGTTCAACACCCCGGAGGGGGCCTGCCCCGAATGCAAAGGGCTGGGAGTGAAGGACCGGATCGACCCGGAGCTTTTCATTGCCGATGAGAACAAGACCCTGCGCGAAGGGGCCCTGACCCTTTCCACGCCCAACGGCTATATCATCTATTCGCAGGTGACGATCGACGTGCTCGACCAGGTGCTGCGTTCGGAAGGCTTTACCGTGGATATCCCCTGGAAAGACCTCACGCCGGAGCAGAAAAACATTATTTACTACGGGAGCAACAAACTGGAGATCCCCTTCGGCAAGCACCCGCTGGAGTCGCGCATGCGCTGGAGCGGGATCACGGCGAAACCCCGCGAAATGGGATATTACAAGGGCATCCTCACCATCATGGAAGGCATCCTCCGGCGGGAGCGGAACCCGAACATCCTCCGGTTTGTCCGCACCACCTCCTGCCCGGCGTGCCACGGGAAAAGACTGAATGATCAGGCCCTTTCCGTCAGGGTGGGAGGGAAGAACATTGCAGAGCTGGCTGCCCTGCAACTCGATGAGCTGAAGGAATTTCTTAACAGCCTGACGCTGCCCGGCTCACAACAGCCTGTCGCCGGTCCCATTGTGGATCAGATTACCTCCCGGGTCAACATCCTGGAGCAGCTGGGATTGCACTACCTCTCGCTCGACCGGGAATCCACCACCCTCTCCGGGGGCGAATCCCAGAGGCTGCGGCTGGCAGGACAGGTCGGGAACGGGCTTTCGGGCATCCTCTATCTCTTCGACGAGCCTTCCATCGGCCTGCATCCAAGCGAAACGGGGAAACTGCTGACCGTACTCGAGACCTTGCGGGATGCCGGCAACACCGTGATCGTGGTGGAGCACGATGAGGATTTCATGCGCCGGGCCGACCGGATCGTGGATATCGGTCCTGCCGCAGGGGTTGCAGGCGGAGAGATCCTGTTCAATGTTCCGGCAAACGAATTGGACCGGCTGGGACCGGAGAGGATCGCCCAAAGCAGGACGCTGGCCTTCCTGCGGGGAGGGGAGAAGTTTGAGGCGCCGGCGGTCAGGAGAAAAGGGAACAACCTGCTGACCGTCACCGGGGCGGAAGAGCATAACCTGAAAAAGATCGATGTGCAATTCCTCCTGGAAGCATTTAACGTCGTTACCGGGGTTTCGGGGGCCGGGAAATCAACGCTGGTCGACGAGGTGCTGGGGAAATTCCTGCGGAAGAAGCTTCACGGGTCGAAAGAGGATCCGGGGAAATGTGAGTCCATTACCGGATGGGAGCGCATCACCAAGGTGATCGGCATCGACCAGTCGCCCATCGGGCGCACCCCGCGAAGCAATCCTGCTACCTATACCGGGCTTTCAGACCCTATCCGCGACCTGTACTCCGTTCAACCGTTATCCGTGGAGCGGGGATATGATAAAAGCCGGTTTTCCTTCAATACCGCCGGGGGCCGGTGCGAAAGCTGCCTGGGTGCGGGCTTCCAGCAGATCGGGATGCACTTCATGGGGAACGTGGAGATCCCCTGCGAAACCTGCGAGGGGAAGCGGTTCAACAAGGAAACGCTGGAGGTGACCTACCGGGGAAAGAACATCAGCGAGGTGCTCGACCTGTCGGTGGACGAGGCGCAGGAGTTCTTCCGGGACCAACCTAAGCTGCTGCGTTATATTACCTCGCTGCACGACCTCGGACTGGGCTACCTCAGGCTGGGACAGCGCTCCAGCACCCTGAGCGGGGGGGAGGCGCAGCGGGTGAAACTGGCGACGGAGCTGTCCAGGCCGCAGTCGGAGCATACCCTGTATCTCCTCGACGAGCCCACTACCGGACTGCACAACGCCGATGTGAAGAACCTTCTTTCCGCCCTGAACGGACTGGTGGACCACGGCCATACCGTGATCCTCATCGAGCATCATCCCGGCCTGATCCTTGCCGCCGACCGGATCATCGACCTCGGCCCGGGCAGCGGCCGCGACGGCGGGACCGTGGTATATCAGGGACCACCGGAGAATAATACCCTTACTGCCGCTATCCATCGCGTCACGCCTGACGCGTCACATGTATCGCAAATTGCGGATCCCGGATCCGACATCCGTTTCACCGGCATCACCACCAACAACCTCCGCTCCATCGACGTCAGCATTCCCCGCAATAAAATCACGGTCCTGACCGGCGTATCGGGGAGCGGCAAATCCTCCCTGGCATTCGACACCCTCTTCGCAGAGGCCCATAACCGCTTTTTACAGAGCTTCTCGACCTATGTAAGGTCCTACCTCGGCGTGAAGGAGAAAGCCGGTTTTGAAGAAGTATATGGCCTCACGGCAGCCATGGCGGTGGGTCAGCACCTGCCCTCTGTGAATCCCAGGTCCACGGTGGGGACCCTCACCGGCATCCACGACCTGCTCCGGCTGCTGTTTGCCCGGGTGGGCGAAAATGA
>DATJQF010000174.1:0-23397 GCA_035505995.1 Bacteroidales bacterium | reverse complement strand
TTTTGTAAAAGGAATAAATTCGTAAAAGATGCCGTTGTCCGTCAGCAAGGTCATCCCCTGCACAGTGCCAGGCTGCTGAAAGGCGATATATCCTTCTGAAGCGAGATAGGATTCGTTATACACGAGGGGCTTGCCGAGAAGCTTTTCGAAACTCTTGAAATAGGGATCAAACGATACGCCGCTGTGCACGTAGGCCGTAAGGTTCGGCCATATCTCGTGAATGTTCCGGACCCTGTAATGCGCGATGATCTTTTCGAACAGGATCTGGATCCAGGCAGGAACCCCGACAATCACCCCGATATCCCAGGAAGGTGCATTCCGGATCATTTCATTAAGCTTGACCGACCATTCCACTTCCCGGGAGATCCTTTTACCCGGTTTGTAAAAATGCTGGAACCAGAACGGGATGGTAGCCGCCGTGATCCCTGACAAATCCCCTTTGTAATAAGAACCGTTATACTGCAGATGGGTGCTGCCGCCGATCATCAGAATCCCCTTCTCAAAAAATTCATCCGGCAGATTGTACTTAGTGGTGAGCACCAGCAGTCGGATACTTGCTTTCCGGATGGCCCTCAGCATATCGGGAGTGACCGGGATATGTTTGGAACTGGCTTCGGATGTCCCGGAGGTCAGGGCGAAGTATTTCACCCTACCGGGCCATGTGACCCACGGCTCATAGTTCAGTGTCCGGTACCACCAGTCCTTGAACATCGAGCCGTAATCATGGACCGGTACCTTTGCCTGGAAGTTCAGGATAAGGTTGTTGCTGTTCAGGATCTCCGCGAAATGGTAATGCTCGCCAAACGCCGTATCCTTTGCGCGGGACAGCAGTTTCTTCAACTCTTTCTTCTGAGCGATCACCGGGTTGAAATTCCTGTTGATGTCCAGGGGTAGCTGTCGTAAGGTATACGCTGTCTTGATAATTGATCCCAGGATTGGCATAATGAAACCGCGTTATCCCAAAAGGAGTGTAAAAATAGAAATTTATTGAGTATTTTAGAAGTGCGATTTGGCCCTTTCCTTAGATGAAGCATGTTGTCCTATCGATGCTGAGGATCCTTTTCTTCTTATTCGCCGGGCTCCTGGTCCTCCTGGCGGCTTTCCTGGTTTTCATGACGCTGACGGAATATCATCCCGGGAATAAAGAGATCCTGGCTTTTTCAGGAACCGGATTGAAAACCCCGCCGTCCGACACCCTCACGTTCCTTACCTGGAACATAGGGTATTCCGGTCTTGGGAAAGATATGGATTTCTTTTACGAAGGAGGAAGAAGAGTGAGGCCGGACCGGGAAGAGTTCAACTCTTACCTGACCGGGATCCTGAAGCTGATCCGTTCCAATGACACGCTCGACTTTCTTTTCATCCAGGAAGCGGACCGGGATTCAAAGAGAAGCTACCGGACCGATGAAGTGAAGGAAATTGCCGAAACCGCCAATCATTGCACGGCTTACGCCGCAAACTATCAATGCCGTTTTGTGCCGTTACCGGTTTCTTCCCCGATGGGCCGGGTAAATTCCGGCATTGTAACCCTTTCCCGGTATGAGCCTTCGCGAATTGAGAGGATCAGTTTCTCCTCTTCCTTCGGCTGGCCAACCCGGCTCTTTTTCCTGAAGCGATGCTTTATGGTCCTGGTATACCCTTTGGCCAACGGCAAAGACCTCGTGGTTATCAACACCCACAATTCCACTTTTGACCAGGGAGGGGAGCTGAGAAAAGTGGAGCTGAAAGAGCTGGGGGATTTTGCGGCCGGAGAATACGAGAAAGGAAATTATGTGATTATAGGCGGCGACTGGAATAATAATCCGCCGGGATTCTCAGCCCGTTCATTCCGGGACGGGAACCTGGCTAAAATAGTAGTGCCCCCCATAGAGGAAAATTTTTTACCGGGCTGGCATTTTGCCACCGATCTCACGCTTCCCACCAACCGCGACGTAGATATTCCCTTCCGGAAAGGCCTGACCAAAACAACCATCATCGATTTTTTCGTGATGTCGCCCAACCTGGAAGCGCTGTCGGTAAGAACCCTCGAGACGGATTTTGCCTGGTCGGATCACCAACCGGTGATCCTGAAGGTTTGCCTTAGAAGTTATCATGATCTATCAGGGAAATAAACCGATATCGATCCAGGAATTTCTTCTGAACTTATTTGGAACGGCGTCCCGCTCCAAGGTGAGGAAATTACTCCGTCATGGTTCGGTCCGGATCAACGGAGCCGTGATCCGGGATCCGAGATTGCCGGTCCACAACGGAGACCGGGTTGAGTATGAAAAATTTAATCCGTCTGCCGGTGAAAACCCCATCCCGTTTCCGGTACTTTTTGAGGATAAATCGTTGATCCTGGTTGAGAAGCCTGCCGGAGTACTCACCTATGGAGAGAAAGGGAGCCCCGGAACCTCAGTGTACCGAATCCTGAACGATTCGCTAAAACAACGGCCCGGAATCCATGAGAAAATTTATGTCGTTCACCGGCTGGACCGGGAAGTAGGAGGTCTGTTACTGTTTGCAAAATCGGAAGAAATCCAGAAACAAATCAAAGATCACTGGGCGGAGAATGAGAAAAAGTATGCGGCCCTGGTGGAGGGGAGGCCGCCACAGAAAAGCGGCACGGTGAAAAGCTGGTTAAAGGAAAACCGGGCGATGAAAGTCTATTCCACGGAACAAAGTGCCGATGCAAAACTGGGCATTACCCATTATAAGACCGTGAAGGAGATCAACGATTTCACCTTACTGGAGGTGAAGCTGGAGACCGGGAGGAAGAACCAGATCCGGGTGCACTTATCGGATATCGGGTGTCCGGTGGCAGGGGATCTCAAATACGGAGCCCGGCAGCGCACAATAAAAGGGATACGGCTTCATGGGACTTTTCTGAGATTCCGGCATCCCGAATCCGGTGAATGGATGGAATTTGAATCGCCTCTCCCCAGGGGATTTCTTTCGCTTTGATCAGCTGAAGTTTCGCTGCCGGAGCGCTTCAAACACCACCACCGCAGCAGAGGCGGATACATTCATCGAGTCGATCTTTCCCCTCATCGGGATCTTAATCAGCTGGTCGGCCTCATCCAGCCATTTCTGACTCAAGCCATGGGCTTCGGACCCCATAATGATGGCGGTCGGCTGACGGTAATCCGTTTCATGATAGAACCGATTGGCCGAAAGGGCCGTTGCCATCATGCGGAGCCGGTTTGAACGGAGCCAGGAAATCGTGTGCTCCGTAGTGCTGGTCACCACCGGCATGGTGAAAATACAACCGATGCTGGAACGGATGGCATTAGGGTTGAAAATATCGGTTTGCGGATCGCAGATGATCACGGCATCCAGGTTGCCGGCGTCGGCCGTGCGGAGGATCGCCCCGAGGTTTCCGGGTTTTTCCACCGATTCCATCACGAGGATCAGCGGGTTCCGGCTCAGGCTCAGGTCGCGGAAGAGGATGCGCTTTGGAATCGCCAGTGCAACCAATCCTTCGCAATCTTTCCGGTATGCGATCCGGTTATAGATCTCGGCGGGTACTTCAATCAGTTCGAAGGAAGATACATCATGAGACAGCAACGCTTCAAGGTCCTTATCGCTGGCAAATTCCCTGCAATAAAACAGGGTATTCACGGTGAATCCGGAGGACAGTGCCAGTCGGGTTTCCCGCACTCCTTCGATCACGATGAGATTCTGGTTTTTCCGTTCACGCGGTTTTTCTTCCAGCAGGAGGACATTTTTAATCAATGGATTCTGAAGACTGGTGATGAATTTTGTCATGAAAGAAAAAATCGGGATTATTTAACAAACGAGAAGGGTCGGGTAATTTATATTTTAAGCTGATTCCCAGTGATATTTATCAAAGATACTAATTTTTTTCAAATTTTCTTGGAAATAAAAAATTTATAAGTACATTTGCGTACTCAAATACCACAATACTATGTCCAAAGTCTTTGCCTTATCGGAAGCTGCCTCGATCGCGATCCACGGGATGGTCCTGATCGCCCGGGCGGGTGACGGGATCAATGCGGTGAAAATTGCTGAAACCACCGGGTTTTCAAAGAATCATATCTCAAAAGTGCTCCAGCGATTGGTAAAAAGCGACCTGCTGAAATCGGTTCGCGGGCCCTCCGGCGGATTCACCCTGAAGAAGGATCCCGATCAGATCAACCTGCTTCATATTTACGAGTCGATCGAGGGACCGATGGAAATCACCGATTGCCCGCTTTCCAATGAAATATGCGGATTCGAAAAGTGTGTGATGGGCAATGTGGTGAACAAGATGACCCTTGAATTCAAAAAATTCCTGAAAAAGCAGACGCTGAATACCTATTTATAAATTTTGGCCAAAAAAGGTAATAAAATACCATAATACTACTTATACTCCCATGAAGCGAAAAATCATCCGGATCAACGAAGAAAAATGCAATGGTTGCGGACAATGCATCCCGGCGTGCCAGGAAGGGGCACTGCAGATCATCGACGGCAAAGCGCGGCTGGTCAGCGACCTGTTTTGCGACGGGCTGGGGGCCTGCATCGGGTATTGCCCGGAAGATGCCATCACCCTTGAGGAAAGGGAAGCTGAGCCATACGATGAGGTCAAAGTGATGGAATCGATTAGTGCCAAAGGAAGGAATACCATCCTGGCCCATTTGGATCACCTTCGGAATCACAACGAGGAAGGGTTCCTCCGGGAAGCGATAAAATTCCTTAAGGAAAATAACATTGACATGAGTCCTGGACCGGATCGCCCGGAAAAAGAACGCACAGTTTTTCCCGGGTGTCCGGGTCTGAAAACGATGGATCTGCGGGAGGGGGCGGTGACCCCGGATGCTTCCCCTGACGGGCATGAACCCAACAAAGATATTCCTTCGGAGCTCCGGCAATGGCCGATCCAGCTGCATTTACTGAATCCGCAGGCCTCATACTTCAGGGAGGCGGATGTACTGCTTGCGGCCGATTGTGTCGCTTTTTCGATGGGCAACTTCCATTCCCGGTACCTGAAAGGAAAATCCCTGGCGATCGCCTGCCCAAAGCTTGACTCCCACAAAGAATCGTATGTGGAAAAACTGACCTCCATGATACGGGACGCGGGGATCCGTTCGCTCACAGTGCTGATGATGGAGGTACCCTGCTGCGGAGGATTGTTGCAGATGGCGAGAATAGCCATGGAAAATGCAGGAAGGAATATACCCCTTAAAGCCGCGATCATCGGGATCAAAGGGGAAGTGATGGAGGAAGAAATGATATAAAATCAAAAGGTCAACGGATCGACACGTCAACAGTATTAACCAATAATAATTACCATGAAAACAAGAAAACTCTGGATCGGCTTTATCGCCGTTGTGCTGGTTTCCTTCGCGGTGCTCTTATTCTTCGGGGCGGAGATCTATCGAAAAGCACCCCCGGTCCCCGCGGAGGTGATCACCCGGGATGGTACGGTGCTGTTCACGGGACAGGATATCAAGGACGGACAAAATGTATGGCAGTCCACGGGAGGACAGGAACTGGGAACCGTCTGGGGTCACGGCGCTTACGTGGCGCCGGACTGGACCGCCGACCGTCTTCACCGGGAATCCCTGTTCCTGCTGGAATACTGGTCGGACACTATTTTCCATCAGCCGTATGCCTCCCTGACGACGGAAAATCAAGCCATACTGAAGATAAAGCTTCAGCAGGAGCTTCGCACCAACACGTATGACCCGGCTACCAACCGGATCGTGATCTCTCCTGCCCGGGCCATTGCTTTCCGGAAAGTAAGTGTACATTACGCCGGCCTGTTCATGAATGATCCGGCGCTTGAAAAGCTGAGGAACGCTTATTCCCTGCCGGCAAACTCCATCAAGGACCCGATCCGGATGGCCAAGCTGAATGCCTTCTTCTGGTGGGCGACCTGGGCATGCGAAACCAACCGTCCCGGGAGCAACATTACCTACACCAATAACTGGCCGGCGGAAGACCTGATCGGGAACAATCCGACGGCTGCGATGATCCTGTGGACCGGGTTCAGCGTGATCCTGCTATTGGCCGGGATCGGACTCATGGTATGGTATTATGCCACCCGGAAAAATGAAAGTCTCGACCAAGCGCTGCTTCCGCAGAAAGATCCGTTACTGGGAGGCTTCCAGACTCCCTCGATGAAAGCGACCTTAAAATATTTCTGGGTAGTCACCGGTTTGATCCTGGTGCAGGTTCTCATGGGAGTGATCACCGCCCATTATTCCGTTGAAGGTCAGGCGTTCTATGGCTTGCCGCTGGCACAGCTCCTTCCGTACTCCATCTCCCGGACCTGGCATATTCAGCTTGCCATATTCTGGATCGCCACTTCCTGGCTGGCAACCGGCCTGTACATCGCCCCTGCCGTCACGGGAAAAGATCCGAAATACCAGGTACTCGGGGTGAATTTCCTTTTCCTGGCCCTGCTGGTGATCGTGGTCGGATCCCTGATCGGACAATGGTTCGGCATCATGCAGAAGCTCGGGTTAGTGAAGAATTTCTGGCTGGGGCATCAGGGTTACGAATATGTAGACCTTGGCAGGTTCTGGCAATTATTCCTCTTTACAGGGCTGATCATCTGGCTGGTATTGATGTTCCGGGCGCTGATGCCTGCTTTCAAGAACGGGAAGGAAACACGCTCCCTGCTGAGCATGTTCCTGATCTCCACGATCGCGATCGCCGCCTTTTACGGAGCCGGCCTGATGTGGGGAAGGCAGACCAATCTCGCCATAGCCGAGTACTGGCGATGGTGGGTCGTCCACCTGTGGGTGGAAGGATTCTTCGAGGTCTTTGCTACCGTGGCCATTGCATTCCTTTTTGTGAGGATGGGGCTGATCCGGGTCTCTACAGCCACTTCCAGCGTGTTGTTCTCGACCATCATCTTTTTATCGGGCGGAATCATCGGGACTTTCCATCACCTCTATTTTACCGGGACGCCCACCGCCATCCTGGCGCTGGGAGCAACTTTCAGCGCACTGGAAGTCGTCCCGCTGGTTACGATGGGTTTTGAAGCTTACGGGACGGTGCGGCTTTCGAAAAGCGCAGACTGGCTAACCGGGTACAAATGGCCCATTTACAGTTTTCTGTCTGTCTCCTTCTGGAACCTGGTGGGGGCGGGGATCTTCGGGTTCCTCATCAATCCGCCGATCGCGTTATATTATATGCAGGGACTGAACACGACGCCGGTGCACGGACATGCCGCGCTTTTCGGAGTATACGGCATGCTGGGGATCGGCCTGATGCTTTTCGTGCTGAAAAGCATGAAACCCGAAGCAGAATGGAAAGAGGGATGGATCAAATTCGCTTTCTGGGCTATTAATATCGGGCTGCTGCTGATGGTACTGATCAGCATTCTTCCCGTCGGGATGGCCCAGACGTATGCCAGTGTCAAACACGGCTACTGGTATGCCCGTTCGGCAGAATTCCTGCAGACACCGCTTCTGCAAACTTTCCGGTGGCTGCGGATGGTCGGCGATACCGTGTTTGCTGCCGGGACCCTGGCGCTTGCCTGGTTTATCTTCGGCCTTAAAGGAGGCTGGTCGGTCGTAAAAAAGTAGCCATCTATGGCCTCCACGGAGCGAGAAAAAAGGACGATCAGCGCGATGACCCGCATCTACTGCAGGGACCGGCATGGGAACAAGGAACTGTGCGAGGAATGCCGGGCCTTGCTAGCGTATGCCTTCAAGAGGATCGACCATTGTATGTTCGGCCCTGATAAACCCGCCTGCAATGACTGCACGGTTCATTGCTACGGACCGAAAATGAGGGAAAAAGTCAAAGAAATAATGAGGCACTCAGGGCCTAAAATGGTATACCGTCATCCGGTAATGGCTTTTATGCATCTGATAAAATAAACCAAACCTATGGGAAACAGCTTATTTCAACCTTCTGCCCTCTTCCGGTTCCAGGACAGCGTCGAATATTCGACCGAGGGAATCGTGAGCAAGAGGGTGATTGACCGTCCGGCAGGCACCGTCACCTTGTTCGCTTTTGACCGGGGCCAGCGCCTGAGCACGCATTCGGCCCCATTTGACGCGATGGTGCAGGTGATCGAGGGGCGGGCGGAGATCGTTATTGATGAAACCCCGTTTCACCTGGGACCGGGGGATACGATCATCATGCCGGCCCGGGTGCCGCATGCCGTAAATGCGGTGGAACAGTTCAAGATGATCCTGACCATGATAAAAGATGCCACGATATGAGCGAGCTGATCAATAATCCCAGGGAGAGAAAAGAACTCCTCAAGCACATGATCCTGCAGCTTCACGAGGGGATCGCCCCGGAAGAAGTGAAGAGGCGGATGATGGAGCTGATGTCTAAAATCCCTTACGGGGAAGTAGTGGAGGTAGAGCAGGAACTGATCCGCGAAGGTCTGCCGGAGACGGAAGTCCTACGGCTGTGTGATATCCATTCTGCCGTGCTGGAAGGGCAGATAGACCTTTCGGAAGCCAGGGCTGTTCCTCCCGGTCACCCGGTGGATACCTTCAAAAAGGAAAATGCAGAACTGGAAAAAGTGGTCGCCCAGCTTCAAGACCTGTTCTCCCGGTCGGACGAGCTCTTTGCCGGCGTGGGAGGAGAATTCCTGCTGAACCGGATCAAATCGCTGTTCAACAGCCTTATGGACGTTGATAAGCATTACCGGAGAAAAGAGAACCTTTTATTCCCCTTTCTGGAGAAGCACGGGATCACCGGCCCCCCGACCGTCATGTGGGGCAAGCATGATGAAACCCGGGAGCTGCTTAAAAATGCCTTATATGCACTGAACTCCCCAGGGGAAGTAACTCCGGAGAACCTGAAATCAAGGACGGAAATATATCTGGCCCCGGCGGCGAAAGCGATCACCGATATGATCCTGAAGGAAGAAGAGATCCTCCTGCCCATGACGATGGATACGCTGAACGATGAGGAATGGTACGAGATCTATCAGCAAACCGGGGAGATCGGCTATTGCCTGTACGACCCCCCGGTGAACTGGAGGCCGGAACAGGTCCTTGAAAAGGAGGAAAAACATGCAGAGACGGATGCCATCCGGTTGCCCAGCGGAAAGTTCACGGAAGAAGAACTGCTGTCGATCCTCAATACCCTTCCGGTTGATCTCACATTTGTCGACCGTAATGATCAGGTAAAGTATTTCACTCAGGGGAAAGAACGGGTCTTCGACCGGAACCGGGCCATTCTCGGGCGGGATGTAAGATTATGCCATCCTCCTTCCAGCGTGCATATCGTGGAAAGGATCCTAACGGATTTCAAATCCGGTCAGGCCGACAGCGCCCCGTTCTGGATACAGATGCAGGGGAAATTCATACACATTGAATACTTTGCCCTGCGGAATGCGAACGGGGAATACCTAGGAACCCTGGAAGTTTCCCAGGACCTTTCCGGGAAAAGAGCGCTGACCGGAGAACAACGCATTTTAACCTATCAAAAAAACTAACTATGGACACACCTTCCTGGCTGCAGAAAGAAAAGATCAGGATCATCCTGGACGCGAGGCCCATGCTGGCATCCGGCGAACATCCCCTGGCGCGGGTGCTCCAGGAAACCGGACGACTATCCGCCGGGGAAATTTACGAGATCATTACACCATTCATCCCTTCGCCGATGATCGAGAAAGTCACGGCAACGGGGTTTGATGCGTTTGTAAAACAGGAAGGACCGGCAGAAGTAAGGACTTACTTCCATAAGCTTTAACCGGCCTTCATCCGGTTCCGCACATAAATTTCTTTCCCGGATCAGGGATTCCTGCATTTTCTTATTTTTACCGGAGGAAATGCTGTCTCTGCAAACTGGAACGACCTGACGGGTAAAGAGATGAGAAATTGGATCCGGCGGCTCATGCCGCCCTTGCCCTGGAGGATGCCGGTAGCGATCGTGCTCGGAATATTTGCCGGCCTGGCGCTGTTCGTCCTATATATTTCAAAAGCCCCTTCCTATCTTTCGGATAACCCGCAGGCCTGTGTCAACTGCCATGTCATGAACCCGCAATATACCGACTGGGTTCACAGCTCGCATCGTCAGTCGGCCACCTGCAACGATTGCCACATCCCCCATGACAATTTTCTGGATAAATATTTCACCAAGGCGGAAGAAGGGATGAATCACGCCACTTATTTCACGATGAGGTGGGAGCCGCAGGTTATTTATAAAGACGAGGACGATATAGACGGCTTGCTGGTCAATTGCCGGAGATGCCATGAACATACCATCGGGATGGAATTCCTGGGCAAGGTACAGCCGGGATATCATAACTGGCTGGCAGAAAGAAGTTGCATGGATTGCCACCGGGAATCCCCGCACCGGACGGTGAATGGCCTATCGTCGGTCCCCAATGCACTGATCCGCCAAAAAACCAAATCCAGGATTCCGGGGTGGCTCGAGGACCTGATGCGAAAACAATAAAAAAAATTCAATATGGAACCAACCAAAACCAGGAAACCCTGGGTCAACTGGGCGCTGTTCTTTGCGACGCTGGTCGTAGTGTTCCTGCTGGGGCTGCTGGCTTCTTCGATCATCCAGCGGAAAGCGGAGACCGAGTACGTGTACAAACCGAAAGTTAAACTAACGGAGACGGAACCCAGGAATCAGGTATGGGGCGAGAATTTTCCGAGGGAATACCAGTCTTACCTGAAAACCTCCGATACCACCTTCCGGAGCAAATTCAACGGGAGTGCGACGATTGATGAACTGGCCGGGGATCCCAGGCTGGTGGTGCTATGGGCCGGGTACGCTTTTTCAAAAGACTATGAGCAAAGCCGCGGCCATTATTATGCGATCCACGATATCCGGTACACCCTACGAACAGGAGCGCCAAAAGGTCCGGACGACGGACCCCAACCCAATACCTGCTGGACCTGCAAGAGCCCGGATGTTCCCCGGATCATGAAGGAAAAAGGCATCGCCGGGTTTTACAAGGGGAAATGGGCATCGCTGGGAGACCAGGTGGTGAATTATATCGGCTGTGCCGATTGCCATGATCCGGCCACCATGGACCTGCGGATCACCCGTCCCGCCCTGATCGAAGCGTTCAAGGCGATGGGAAAGGATATCACCAAAGCCAGTCACCAGGAAATGCGCACCCTGGTGTGTGCCCAGTGCCACGTGGAATATTATTTTGACAAACACCGGCCGGATGCCCCGGAGGTTGCCTATCTGACTTTTCCCTGGAAGTATGGCACCTCAGCGGAAAATGCCCTGAAATACTATGATGAAATCGGATTCTCCGATTTTACCCACCAGCTGAGCAAAGCCCCGCTATTGAAAGCCCAGCACCCCGACTACGAACTGTTCCTTACCGGGATCCATGCGGAGAGAGGAATTGCCTGCGCCGACTGCCACATGCCATACATCAAGGAAGGAGGACAGAAATTCACCAGTCACCGGATCGTGAGCCCGCTGGCCAATATTGATGTGACCTGCCAGGTCTGTCACCGGGAAAGCGAAGAAACCCTGAGAAATAATGTCTATGAACGGCAGGAAAGGGTGAAAGAGATCAGGGACCTGGCGGAGATCGCACTGGTGAAAGCCCATCTCGAAGCCCAGGCCGCATGGGAATCAGGTGCTACCGACAAGGAAATGGCTCCCGCCCTGGATCATATCCGGAATGCCCAGTGGTACTGGGATTATGTGGGAGCCAGTCACGGGGCATCCTTCCACTCCCCGGTAGAAGTATCCAGGATCATCGGGCTCTCCATGGATGAATCCGACCAGGCCCGGATCCTTCTGGCCCGGATCCTTGCCCTTCACGGAAAAACAGGAGAGATCCCTTATCCCGACCTGGCTACCAAGGAAAAAGCCCAGAAATTCATCGGGCTCGATATGGACAAGCTCCGGAAAGATAAAGAGGAGTTCCTGAGGACCGTCGTCCCCGTCTGGGACCAAAAAGCCCGGGAAAGAGAAAGCCAATGGCCTGTCAGCCTAGCAAAATAGATCGATGAACTTACTGACTCCTGAACCCTGGACCGACTATGAACTGATCGATTCGGGGAAACTGGAAAAACTGGAACGGTTCGGGAAATACATCCTGGCACGGCCGGAGCCGCAGGCGGTCTGGGAGAAATCCATGCCCGATGAGGAATGGAAGAATCTGGCTGACGCGCGCTTCATCCGGAAAAAAGGAACGGAACCCCGGGCAGAACCCATCGATAAAGGGGAATGGACAAGAAAAAAAGACATGCCTGAACAATGGAAGATCAGTTACCATTATGCAGGCATGTCCCTTCATTTCCGGCTGGGACTGACCTCCTTCGGGCATATCGGCGTTTTCCCGGAGCAGTCGGTGAACTGGAATTTTATCTACGACCGGGTGAAATCAACTCCATCCGGTCGGGTCCTGAACCTGTTCGCTTATACCGGAGGTGCCTCCCTGGCCGCACGGGCCGCCGGCGCGGAAGTAATACATGTAGATTCGGTGAAGCCAGTCATTACCTGGGCCAGGGAAAACATGGAAGCCAGCGGTCTAAAGGATATCCATTGGGTGGCGGAGGATGCGTTGAAATTTACCCGGAGGGAGGTGAAAAGAGGAAGCCGGTACCAGGGGATCATCCTGGATCCCCCGGCCTATGGCAGGGGACCGGAAGGAGAAAAATGGCTGCTGCAGGAATCCGTCAGCGAGATGATCGCCCACTGCAGCCGCCTGCTCGACCCGGGCGGGTTCCTCGTATTCAGCTTGTATTCCATGGGCTATTCGGCGCTGATAGCAGAGAACCTGGTCCTGAGCGCCTTCGGCGGGTGGCGGGAATTGTCCTCCGGGGAGATTTACTTTCCCGACCGAAAGGGAAGGAAGTTGCCGCTCGGCACCTACCTGAGAGCCGTGATAAAATAGCCCGGAAAATCAGAGGAAAAGATCGGATGCGATGGCATCGGCCAGTATCCTGCCTTTACCGGTCAGGTACAGGGTGTTCTCCCGGCGTTCCATATCCCCGGTTACAATATGCCGCTGCGCCCGGGTCCTGCAATAATCTTCCTGTTCCGGCCCGAAAGCACTCCCGATCTTTTCCAGATCACAACCCCATTGGGTACGGAGAGACACCATGACATATTCATTGTATTTCTGTTCCGGAGAAAGGAGCTCCCTTTCAAAATGACGTTCACCGTTCCGGATCATATCGATGTACTGGATCACGCTGGAGATGTTCCACTGCCTTGAGACCCCGTCATAGGAATGGGCGGAAGGCCCGGCTCCCAGGTAATGGATATCTTTCCAGTAATTGCTGTTATGAACGGAATACCTGCCCTCCCTGCAGAAATTTGATATTTCGTAATGCTCATATCCCTGCTCCTTCATTTTTTCCTGAAGGATCCGGAAATGATGCACTGTTTGCTCTTCCCCGGGTCCCGGGAGCTTATGCCTGCGGATCAGAATATCCAGGCCGGTCCTGGGTTCCACGGTCAGCGCGTACGCGGAAATATGAGGGATCTTCACCCGGAAAGCCGTTTCCAGGTTCTTCTCCCAATGCCCTGACGAAAGAGTAGGCATCCCGTACACCAGGTCGATGCTGAGATTGTCGAATCCCGCTTCCTGCACGATGCGGACGCTTTCCAGGGATTGTCCGGCGGTATGGACCCGGTTCAGATACCGGAGATCTTCCTCGAAAAATGACTGGACCCCGATGCTGATGCGGTTGATCCCGGCCCTCCGGTATTCCTCCAGCACTTCGGGCGTCACATCGTCCGGGTTCATTTCCACCGTGATCTCGGCGCTCTTCATCACCGGGTAATATGCCCGGATCGTATCCAGGAGCATGCTGAGAATGGACGGATCGATGAGAGATGGGGTGCCTCCTCCGAAGTAAACCGACCCGACCGGCTGACCCGATAAATATTCGCGCCGCCGGTATATCTCTTCATTCAGCGCCTGAAAAAATTGCTCCCGGTATTTTTTCGACACAAAGGTGAAGAAATTGCAGTAATGACATTTTTGCCTGCAGAAAGGAATATGAAGATAGATCCCTGCCAAAACGGGTTATTTTTTCAGGATGATGCGGAAGGTGGTTCCCTTGTTGATCGCGGAGGATTTCACATAGATCTTGCCGGAATGATAATTTTCGATGATCCTCCGGGAAAGGGTCAGGCCGAGCCCCCAGCCCCGTTGCTTGCTGGTGAAGCCAGGATTGAAGATCGTCTTGTACCGGGATTTGGGGATCCCCTTGCCGGTATCGGAAACATCAATATGAATGTGATCGACATCCTGGGTGATATCGATATGGATCGTCCCGTTGCCTTCCATGGCATCCACGGCGTTCTTCAGCAGGTTCTCGATCACCCACTCGAAGAGTTGCATGTTGAGGGGGATGACCACCTCCGCCGGCGGAGCGGGGGTAAGGATGAAATTCACCTTGGCCGAGATCCTGGAACGGATGTAGGAGATCATATCATCGATCACCTTCACTACGTTAGTCATTTCCAACTGTGCGGCCGAACCGATCTTGGAAAACCGCTCGGTAACGGTCTCCAGCCGCTGCACATCCTTTTCGATCTCCGACACCGTTTCCTGGTCGATCCCTTTCAGCTTCAGCAATTCCACCCAGGCTACCATGGAAGAAAGCGGGGTCCCGAGCTGGTGAGCCGTCTCCTTGGCCATGCCAACCCAGACCTGGTTCTGCTCCGATTTCCGGGCATAGCTGAAAAGCAGATAAGCGATCAGGAGAAAAAGGGAAATGACGGCAAGCTGAACGAAGGGGTAATATCTGAGCTGGGTCAGCAGGAACGAATCCTGGTAAAAAATGTAACGGGTCCCGGTGTCGGCCAGGTCGACCCGGATAGGCTTATTTTGCCTGCTCATCGAAGAGAGAATCTTCTCCACATAAGCAGAATCGGCCATCTTCTTTTGAGGGATGTTCCCGAAAGCGATCACCTTTTTCTGGGTATGATCGGTGATGATGACCGGGACAGAAGCAGAATTCAGCACCACTTCCGAAAAAAAGGACTGCAGCAGGTCGTCCAGCACCCTTTTCAGCTCCGTGAAGATATTGGAGTCCTTATAATAGAAGTAATCATAGGTGTTCGTATAGTTGACTACGATAGGAGGATACACGGAAAACTGCCTTTTCAGCTCCCCGACCAGCTTTGGCACCGAATCCAGGTTGATCGTCAGGTTGCGGGCGGTTTTGATGTTCCCGTCCTTATCCGTAAGGATCACCGGGATGGAGGTGTTGTTCTCCATGATGTTCAGGTAGAAATTCAGATCCTCGTTATTGGTGGCGGTGAGGATCCGGTTCTGCGCCTCGGCGAACAGCAGGACCCGGCTGCGCTCCTCTTCCCGGATCTGCTGGAAAAGCTTGTTGGTGAAATTGACCAGATCGGCTTTCCGGTGGATGGCATCGGCCCAGATCTGCACATTCTTCCGTTCGTTTTTACGGATCTCGCCGACCAGGATATTGGTATAATACAGTGAGATGGAAACGATCGCCACCGCGACCCCGAAAAGGACCCACTTCCACCTTTTTTTCTGACGATAAATGTCCACAGGATAAACAGGTTACTCCGGTGCCAATCTCCCTGCAAAGTACGAGAATAAAACAGATAAATGCAAAAGAGCTACTTTGGGGTCAGACGAACTTTTCTCCTTTTTCCAACCGGACGTCGTTGACAAACTGACGGATTTGCTGCTCATCCGATTTCCTGCAGACCAGGAGGACATTCTCCGATTCCACCACGATATAATCGGTCAGACCTTCCAGAACCACCAGCTTATCATTCGGCATGTTAACGATGCAATTCGTGGATTCGTATGTCATTACATTCTTCCCGACAATGGCATTGCCGGCTTTATCTTTGGACCGGTTGTCGTACAACGACCCCCAGGTTCCCAGGTCGGACCATCCGAAATCGACGGATAGAACATATACATTTGAAGCTGCTTCCATGATCCCGTAATCGATGGAAATGCTTTTGCAAAGTGTGTAGGCGGAATTGATAAAAGCCGCTTCCCCGGGGGTCCCGTATTTGTCGGAGCCCTTGCTGAAAAGGACGTCCACTTCCGGGAGGAACCGGCTGAAGGCTGTCATGATGCTTTTCAGCGACCAGACGAAGATCCCCGAATTCCACAAAAAATCCCCGCATTTGATAAAGGTATTGGCCAGCTCCAGGTCAGGCTTTTCCGTGAAGGTCTTCACTTTTTTCAGGTGGGGATCTTTTTCATACACCAACCCATCAATGAACTGGATATACCCGTACCCGGTATCCGGCCGGCTGGGACGGATCCCCAGGGTTAAAAGCCAGTCATTTTCCGAAGCGGCATCCATGGCCGTTTTGATATTCTCGAGAAATACGGGTTCTTTTTCAATGATATGATCGGAAGGGGCCACCACCACGATCGCATCCGGATCTTTTGCCAGGATGCGGTAATTGGCATAAGCGATGCAGGGAGCCGTATTCCTGCGGGAAGGCTCGCAGAGGATCTGTTCATCCGTGATCCCGGGGATCTGTAGCTTGACGAGGTCACGATATGCCTCATTGGTGACAATGAAGATGTTTTCTTTCCGGATGATCCTGGCAAATCGATGATATGTTTGGTGGATCAGGGTTTCCCCGGTCCCCAGGATGTCGATAAACTGTTTGGGATGGGTGCTGCGGCTCATCGGCCAGAATCTTGCACCGATCCCCCCGGCCATGATCACGCAATAATAATGCTTCGGCTTAGTCATCTGAGGGGTTCTTGAAATTTTTTGCAAAAGTACAAACTATCTTCCGGAATAACAACGGGATACAATCCCCGGTTGGCCGGCTACAAGCGGGTGACCCTGACCAGGGGGGAAAGCAGGTAGATCTTCCGGTTGTCGAGGCTGACGCACCGGTATCGTTTGCGGAGCTTCTCCTTCTTGCGGAAAGAACGGCCGCCGGGAATCCGGAACAGGGCATCAAAAGGCAGCGATTCCAGGAATTCATTACCGTCGGGCGGATCATATTTCTTCAGCAACCTTACCAGTCCGGATTCCGTTTTCGAGGATGCTTTAGGGTTCCGGAAGTAAGCGGTCAAAACCTCCAGCATGTCCGGCGGAAAAAAGGCCGGTACCAGCAGCGGCTGCATCAGCCGTGAATAGTGATTCTTCCAGGCGACCCCGTGAGGAGGGATCCTTCTGTGCCTGGCGAAAAATCCTTTCCGGGCCTCTTTCCACACTTCGTGATGGGCCATCTCATGGACCAGCGTGACCAGGAATTCGTACCGGTTCAGGTCCGGGTTCACCGTGATCCGGGCCGGATGACCGGCAGAGGGCGCCCGGTAATCCCCCAGCTTGGAAGACCGGCTTCGCGAGATCTTCAGCATGACCGGATGATCCCGGAACCACAACAAAATAAAGGGAGGCAGTGAATAGAGCGGATTCGGCGGGGCGGTTATTTCCATTCCGGGCAGTTGCAGTCTTTGTGGCTTTTCTGATGGTGCTGGGAATAGGAGGATTGGGAACACGAGGAAATCAGGCCTGCCAGCAAAAGCAGCAGTATAATTTTGATGTATTTTCCCGCGTTCTTCATCCTGCAAAGATACAACGAAGCCTGTTTGTTCTTATTTTAGCGGCGGATTTACGGGATGAACATATTTGACAACATCGGCCGTTATTTTCTGCTGATGCAGAAGGTTTTCACGGTCCCCCAGAAAAGGGAGATTTTCTGGCAGCAGCTGTTCCTGGAATTCCAGAGCCTGGGCATCGAATCGATGGGGATCGTGGCGTTCATCTCCGTATTCATGGGGGCGGTGGTGGCCATTCAGACCGCATATAACATCGACAGCCCCCTGATCCCCCTCTCCATGGTAGGTTTCACTACCCGGCAATCCGTCATCCTCGAATTCTCTCCGACCGTGATCAGCCTGATACTGGCCGGCAAAGTCGGCTCCAGGATTGCCTCGGAGATAGGGACCATGCGCGTCACCGAACAGATCGATGCCCTGGAGATCATGGGGGTCAATTCCGCCAATTATCTTATATTCCCGAAAGTGGTAGCTTCCCTGCTGATCAACCCCGTGCTGATCGTTTTCAGCATGTGGCTGGGGATCCTGGGCGGTTGGCTCGCGATGGAGCTTTCCGGATTGGTCACGATGACCGATTACATCCATGGCATCCGGATCGATTTTGAGGTCTATTCCATTGTTTATGCCCTGCTGAAGACCGTCTTTTTTGCCTTCATCATCTCTACTGTTTCCGGGTTCTACGGGTACCAGACCCAGGGAGGAGCGCTGGAAGTGGGACAGGCCAGCACCAAGGCGGTGGTGTACAGCAGCATCCTGATCATCCTGTTCAACCTGATCCTGACCCAGATCCTGCTCACATGATCGAAGCGAAGAATATCAACAAGTATTTCGGGGAGCAGCAGGTCCTGAAAGATATCGACTGCACCTTTGAGCGAGGGAAGATCAACCTGATCATCGGTCAAAGCGGATCCGGCAAGACGGTGCTGATGAAATGCCTGGTCGGGCTGTTCGAACCGGACTCCGGCGAGATCCTGTACACGGGGAGGAATTTCACCAACATGAATTTCAACCAGCGGAAAGCCCTGCGCCAGGAGATCGGCATGCTGTTCCAGGGGGCCGCCCTGTTCGACTATATGAACGTGGAGCAGAATGTGATGTTCCCGCTGAACATGTTTACCCGGCAACCCTACCCGGAAAAGCTGGAAAGGGTGAATTTCGTGCTCCAGCGCGTTAACCTTCCCGGAACCAACCGGCTGATGACCTCGGAGCTGAGCGGGGGGATGCGGAAACGGGTAGCCATTGCCCGTGCCATCGCCATGCATCCGCAGTACCTCTTCTGCGATGAGCCCAATTCGGGCCTGGATCCCATTACATCGGGCCTCATCGACCTGCTTATCAAAGAGATCACGGAAGAATACCAGATCACCACGATCATCAATACCCACGACATGAATTCGGTCTTAAGCATCGGGGATAACGTCGCTTTTATTTATAAAGGAAATCTGTGGTGGAAGGGGATGAGTAAAGATATCCTTTATACGAAGAACAAGGAGCTGAATGAATTCGTGTTCGGGACCGAGCTTACTTCCCGCCTGAAGCAATCGCTTTTACTGGATAATCAATGAATGTCCTCGACATCATCATTATTGTGTTCCTGGCCCTGCTCCTGATCCTGGGGATCCGCAAGGGGCTCATCATCAGCCTGGCTTCGCTGGTCGCCCTGGTGCTGGGAATATACGCGGCCGTTCATTTTTCGAATTACCTGGACGGCATTCTTCTTGAGCATCTGAAGCCCAGCCGGACCTGGCTGCCTATCCTTTCCTTCACCGTGACCTTCCTCATCGTCGTGATCCTGGTGCTGCTCCTGGGGAAAGCACTGGATAAGATGGCCGATGCCATGGGAATGGGCATTTTCAACCGGATCCTGGGAGGATTGTTCGGACTGCTGAAAGGGGTCTTCCTCCTGAGCATCCTTTTTTTTATTCTGAACGGATTCGACCGGAATTCAAAGCTTATTCCCCGCGAAACCAAAAGCAAGTCCATGTTCTATGGATACGTTGAAAAGGTCTTTCCTGAATTGATGAAGATCTTCAAAGCGGAGATCAGGTTTCCGGAGACAGGGGGAAAGTAGGCGGTCAACAGGTCACCGGGTCAACAGTTTCGAGGCGACTTCTTGGGGCGTTATACTGCGGATGCATTCGCATTCCTTCTTCCCCCTGCATTTTTTGCACTTTTTATCCAGGGAAAGATACCCGGCATTTTCTCCCAGCGGGGCCCATCGCTGCGGAAAGATCGGCCGCATCGGGGCGTAGATCCCGACCGTCTTTTTACCCAGTGCGGCGGCGATATGCAGCGGGCCGGTACTGGCCGCAACCAGCGCGTCGCAGGAAGCGATAAAACGGATCAGTTCCGAAAGGGTGAATTTCCCGGTCATATCGGATACCCGGTCTCCCAGTTCAGCGAAGAGATCCTTCATCATCAGCCCTTCCTCACGGGTCCCTGTAATATAGATTTTGAATTTTTCCGCTGGAAGCAGCCGGACCAGTTGTGCGTAATGATCCAATCCCCATTCCCGGGCGCTTCCTTTGGATTTCGGATGCAGGATGAGATGCATCGCGCCTCCGGCGGAAGGAAGCCGGTCGGCCTGCACCTTAAGCCCGTAATATGCAGGAATTTCTTTCAGGGTCAGGGATTGGGTGATGCCCAGCGGCTCCAGCAGCTTCAGGTTCAATTGGGCTTCGTGCAGGGCAGAATTCTTCCGCGAATAATGGACCAGCTTGTTGCAGTTAAGCCAGTGATACCACCTGTGTGAAGTGCCGATCCTCAGCGGGATGCCTGCTTTACGGGCCAGCCGGGCGATCTCTTTTACGGGAAAAACATGCACCACGGCATCGGCTTGGAGGTTCCTGATTTTTTCTGAAGCCTCCCGGTCCGCTGAAAGCAGATCCCAGTCCAGGAACTCATCTACATGCACGCAGGATTCGAGCAACGGACGGGTATAGGATTTCCCCAGGAAGAGTAAGGTAACGTCCGGAAAGTATTTTTTAATAAGGCCTGCAACCGGAAGCGTCAGGACAACATCCCCGAGGTTGTCGGTCCGGCTGACAATGATCTTTTTCAATCCCCGATGGCTTTGATGCCCGGAAGCTCCTTGCCTTCGATATATTCCAGCATGGCTCCCCCGCCGGTGGAGACATAGGAAACCTGGTCGGCCAGTCCGTATTTGTTGATGGCCGAAACCGAATCCCCGCCGCCGATCAGGGAAAAAGCTCCATTCTGCGTGGCCTTGGCCACGGCCTGTGCAATGAATTTCGTCCCTTCCTCGAAATTGTTCAGCTCAAAAACTCCCATCGGTCCGTTCCACAGGATGGTAGCGGATTTCTGGATAACATGTTCGAATTTTTCACAGGCGGACGGGCCGATATCCATTCCCATCCAGGGCACCTGGATATCGTAGGCGCTGGACGTCTTCTTATTGGCATCATTGGAAAAGGCATCCGCGATGATCGCATCCGGAGGAAGGTAAAGGTTCACGCCCATCATCTTGGCTCCTTCCACGGTATTCTTGGCCAGCTCCAGCAGATCCTCCTCCACGATCGAGTTGCCGATCTCGCCTCCCAGCGATTTGATGAAGGTGAACATCATGCCCCCGCCGATCACCAGGTTATCGACTTTATCCATCAGGTGGTTGATGATCTCGATCTTTCCGGAAACCTTAGCGCCGCCCAGGATGGCCGTGAAGGGACGCTTTGCATTTTTCAGCACTTTCTCCAGGTTCATCACTTCGTTGGCCATCACATACCCGAACATTTTGGCATCCGGAAAGAACTTGGCGATGATCGTAGTGGAAGCATGCGCCCGGTGCGCCGTCCCGAAGGCATCATTCACATACACATCTCCCAGGGAAGCCAGTTTCCCGGCAAAGGCCTCATCGCCTTTCTCTTCTTCCTTGTAAAACCTCAGGTTCTCCAGCAACAGCACCTCTCCCGGTTTCAGATCGCCCGAAAGCTGCCGGGCCTGCGGCCCGATACAGTCATCGGCAAACTTCACCGGAAGCTTCAGCTTTTCCGAGAGGTAGGGAACCAGGTGCTTCAGGGAGAACTTTTCCTCCGGTCCTCCTTTGGGCCTCCCGAGGTGGGACATCAGGATCACGGACCCTCCGCTGCCCAGTATTTTTGTGATCGTTGGTATCGTTGCATCAATACGCGTAGTGTCGGTAATCTGGTAGGCGTCATCCAGAGGAACATTGAAATCCACCCTGATCAAAGCCCTCTTGTTCCTGAAATCAAATTGATCAATCGTTCGCATGGCCTTTCATTTTTATCTGGACAAATTTAAAATTTTTCAAAGGCAAAACTGCAACTATTTATAATTTTACCCTGAAAAACAAAACGAAACCTTGGACCCGGTACTGACCCTGTCGCTGATCCAGCCGGACCTCACCTGGGAGGATCCCGTACAGAATATGGAAAAGCTTTCCATGCACCTGGAACAACTGCCAGATCCGGTCGACCTGATCCTGCTTCCCGAGACTTTCAATACGGGCTTCTCCATCCATCCCGAACGGTGTGCAGAGTACATGAACGGACCCTCGGTGCATTTCCTGAGAGAGAAATCGGCAGAAAAAAAAGCGGTCATCATCGGGAGCCTGCTGATCGCAGAGGACGGGAAGTATTATAACCGCCTCATCGCGATGTTCCCGGATGGTCATTATGAATACTATGACAAGCGGCACCTGTTCCGGATGAGCGACGAAAACAGGAAATTGACTCCGGGAACCCGGAGGATTATCATTGAGGTGAAAGGATGGAAGATACTCCCGCTGGTGTGCTATGACCTCCGGTTCCCGGTATGGAGCAAAAACCGTATGAACGGGAATGATTACGAATACGATCTGCTGATCTATGCAGCCAACTGGCCGGCCAGCCGTCACGCGGTCTGGAAATCCCTGCTGACCGCCCGGGCGATCGAGAACCTGGCTTTTGTGGCGGGAGTCAACCGGGTCGGAAAAGACGGGGATGGAACGGACCACCTGGGAGAGTCGGTGATCGTGGATCACAAAGGGTTCATACTTGGGATTGCAGATAAGGAGACACCTTCTGTCGTTACTGCAGCGATTGACCGGAAGGAACTGGAAGATTTCAGGAGATCCTTCCCGGTGGGGCTTGACTGGGATCAATTCATCATCCGATAAACGATACCGCCGATGACCCAACTTTCCGTTATCATCATCACCCGGAACGAGGAGCTGAATATCCGGCGTTGCCTGGATTCCTTAAAGGGACTGGCGAATGAGATCCTGGTCGTGGACGATAACTCCTCCGACCGCACGGCCGAGATCTGCCGGGCAGAAGGTTGCCGGGTAATGACGCACGATTTTGAAGGTTTCGGCAGGCAGAAGCAATATGCGACGGAGAACGCTCTCTATGACTGGGTGCTTTCCGTGGATGCGGATGAAGTGGTCACGCCGGAACTTTCCCTGGAAATCAAGGAGCTGATGGCTGCAGCGGAAATTCCTAACGCAGGTTACCGGATCCCGTTTTCGGTATTTTATCTGGGAAGAAGGATGAAGCACAGCGGGATGGGAAAGGAATCCCACCTGAGGCTGTTCGACCGGCGCAAAGGCCGTTTCACCATCGACCCGGTCCATGAAGGGATTGTCGTGGAAGGTCCCGCGGGGAGACTGCTCCATCCCATGCATCATTACTCCTACCGCGACCTGTTCCATCACCTGGAGAAGATCAACCTGTACACCACGGCTGCTGCCGAAGGATACGCCAGTAAAGGGAAAAAATTCAACCCCTGGACAGCCGCTTTGAAATTCCCGGTGAGCTTCTTTACTTTTTATTTCATCAAAGGAGGGATCCTCGACGGCTACCCGGGATTCATGTGGTCGTTCCTGGCGGCCGTTTACGGCTCCCTGAAAATTGCCAAGACGATAGAACTGAGCAAACCGAAAGCATGATCGCAATCTGTATCGGTGCCGGGATCCTGGTGGTTATTCTGCTGGTCCTTACGATCGAATTCAG
>DATJQF010000173.1:0-12216 GCA_035505995.1 Bacteroidales bacterium | reverse complement strand
CTCCAGGGGATCCGGATGCTGCTCGATGATCTTGTACAGGATGGGCTGGGTGAACCTGGGCTCGTCGCTTTCGTTGTGACCGTATTTGCGGTAACCCAGCAGGTCGACAAAAACATCTTTCTGGAATTTCTGCCGGTATTCGACCGCCAGCTGTACGGTGTACACTACGGCTTCCACATCGTCGGCATTCACATGGAAAACCGGGGAGTGGATCGTTTTTCCCACATCCGTGCAATAGACGCTGGATCTTCCGTCGATATAATTGGTTGTAAATCCCAGCTGGTTATTGACCACCAGGTGGATCGTCCCCCCGGTCCTGAATCCGCCCAGTTCCGACATCTGAAGGACTTCATATGCCACACCCTGACCGGCGAGGGAAGCATCTCCGTGAACCAGTACCGGGATGAGCCGTGCCGGGTCCCCTGATAAGGCCCCGTCGATCCGCGCCCGGGAGATCCCTTCCACCACCGGGTCGACCGCCTCCAGGTGGGAAGGATTGGGAGCCACGGAGACATTCACCTCCCGGCCGTTCTCCAGGGTGACCCGGGTTGAATATCCCAGGTGATACTTGACGTCTCCCAGCAATCCCTCGTCCTCGTATTCCTTCCCTTCAAACTCAGAGAAGATCCGCTCGTAAGGCTTCTTCAGGATATTGCCCAGCACATTCAGCCGTCCGCGATGAGCCATCCCGATCACAAATTCGCCCGCACCCAGCTCGTTTCCCTTCCGGATCAGGGCATCCAGGGCAGGGATCAGCGATTCCACGCCTTCCAGGGAAAAGCTTTTATGCCCGGGGAATTTCTTATGGACGAACTTCTCGAACAGGACCGCCCGGGCCAGGGTCTCCAGGATCCGGGTCTTTTCGGTTGGGGTATACGCCGGGGTATTGCGGGTGGATTCCATTTTCTCTTTCAGCCAGTCGGTGATCTCCGGCTTGCGGATATAGGTGTATTCCACCCCGATCGACTGGCAGTAGGTCTGGTTCAGGTGATCCAGGATCTCCTGCAGGGTGGCGGGTCCCAGCCCCAGTTCCTTGCCGGCCTGGAATTTCTTGGGAAGCTCGCCGGGGGTGAGCCCGAAATTGGCGATGTCGAGGGTAGGGGTGTATTTTCTGCGGGTCCGCACCGGGTTGGTCCGGGTGAAAAGATGTCCCCGCTGGCGGTAGGCATTGATCAGGTTGATCACTTTGAATTCATTCGGGACCACATAGGCTTCCCCCTTTTCCGCCTTGTAGTTCTTCCGGCAGAATTCGAATCCTTCAAAGAATTTCCTCCAGCTCTCCTCCACCGAACCGGGATCCGAACGGAACTTCTCGTACATCTCCTCGATGAGGGAGTGATCCAGGTTATCCAGATATGATAATGTGTCCATAACCGTTGACCGCTTTAGCGAATGGCAAAATTAAGAACAAAGTCGGATTCATCTGAAAAAAAGCTAATTTTGAATGCCCCCGGAAAACGCCGGACAGGAGGATAAAATGGATCAGTTCCGTGAATTTATAGAGACCCATCACGACCGGTTCCTCACCGAATTGTTCGGCCTCATCCGCATCCCTTCCGTTTCTTCCGATACCGATAAAAAAGACGAGATGTGGAAGGCAGCCGAATACTGGAAGAAGATCTTGCGGGAAGCCGGGACCGATCGTGCAGAAGTGCTGCACACGACCGGCAACCCGGTGGTTTATGCAGAAAAGACCGTCGATCCGTCGCTGCCCACCATCCTCGTATACGGACATTATGACGTCATGCCCGTCGATTCCATCGACCTCTGGGAATCGCCGCCCTTCAAGCCGGAAGTGCGCGACGGCCGCATTTATGCCCGGGGTGCGGCGGATGACAAAGGACAATCGTTCATGCACGCCAAGGCATTTGAGATGATGGTGCGTACCGGAACCCTCCCCTGCAACGTCAAATTCATGATCGAAGGGGAGGAAGAGATCGGTTCCGTCAGCCTCCCGATGTTCTGCACCGACTATAAAGAGATGCTCCGGTCGGATATCATCCTGGTTTCCGATACCAGCATGATCTCGATGGATTGTCCTTCCATCACCATAGGGCTTCGCGGACTGGCGTACCTGGAAGTGGATCTGAGCGGCCCCGACCGCGAATTACATTCGGGGACCTTCGGGGGGGCGGTCGCGAACCCGGCCAATGCCCTGGCGAAAATGATCGCCTCGCTGACCGGCGAAGACGGTTCCATCACCATCCCCGGGTTTTATGACGACGTGATCGCGATCGGCGGGGACGAAAGGGCGGAGCTGGCCAAAGCGCCGTTCGACGAAACGGAATTCAGGCGATCATTGGGAGTCAGGGAATTATATGGTGAGAAAGGCTATACGACCAAGGAAAGGATCGGCATGCGTCCCTCCCTGGATGTGAACGGGATCTGGAGCGGGTACACCGGGGAAGGATCAATGACGATCATTCCTTCCAGGGCAACGGCCAAGATCTCGATGCGACTGGTCCCTGAACAGGATCCGGATAAAATAGGAAAACTGTTTGAAGCGCATATCCGCTCGGTCTGCCCTTCCTCCATGAAAGTAACCGTGAAAGCGCTCCAGGGAAGCAAAGCGTATCTTTCGCCGATCGATACGCTGGGCTACCGGGCGGCCAGCAGGGCCATCGAAAAAATATTCGGGAAAAAGCCGGTCCCCGTGAGGAGCGGGGGCAGCATCTCCATTATCCCGCAGTTCGAGGAGATCCTCGGGGTGAAAACCATTTTGCTGGGATTCGGGCTGGAATCGGACGCCGCGCATTCCCACAACGAGAATTTCGCCCTGTATAATTTCTTCAGGGGAATCGAAACCATTCCCTGGTTCTACCGGTATTTTGCAGAGGGATTTAAGAAGAACCCATGATCCGGATCCCCGGAAATTCTAATGAGTCTTTTGCTCCTTGCGGAAATTCTCCAGGCCGCTGTCCAGGAACTGAATAAAATGATCCACGCTCCGGTCGTAGGCATGCGGCTGGGTGAGCAGATTGCCTGCCGTATCGAGCAGCACGTAATAGGGTTGTGAATTGACATTGAACCGGGAGATCTGCACATCCGCATAGATCTTCCCGATCGTCTTTTTCACTTTTCCGTCATACTTGCTGGTGACCCATTCGGATTCCGGGACCTCGGTCTTGTCATCCACATAAAGCGCCGCGATAATGAAATCCTCGCGAAGTTTCTTCAATACCGGGGGCGCCGACCAGACATTGGCTTCCATCTCGCGGCAATTCACGCAGCCATGCCCCGTGAAATCGATGAAGATGGGCTTGTTCTGCTTCCTGGCGCAGGCGAGCGCCTGCCGGTAATCGAAGTATCCGTCGAGGCCGTGCGGCAGCTTGAGGAAATCACCATATTTCGGTTTATCACAGAGCGAAGAAGGTTGCGCTGCATTCCCGGCATACATTTTTACTTCATCCCGGATGATCCGGTTCAGATCGAAGTCCAGGGAAGTTTCGGGGGGCAGGTACCCGGAAAGCGCTTTCAGCGGCGCACCAAACATGCCCGGGATCAGGTAGACGACGAAGGAGAACGTAAGGATCGCCAGTCCCAGCCTGGGAACGCTGATAAACGGATCATCCGAGTCATGCTTGAATCTCAGCTTGCCGAGCAGGTAGAATCCGAGCAGGGTGAAGGTCACGATCCAGATCGCCAGGTAAACTTCCCGGTCGAGGATATGCCAGTGATAGGTCTGGTCGGCTACGCTGAGGAACTTGAACCCGAGAGCAATCTCAATAAATCCGAGCACCACTTTCACGGCGTTCATCCATCCGCCCGATTTCGGCAGCCGGGTCATCCAGGCCGGGAAATAGGCAAACAGGGTGAAGGGCAGGGCAAAGGCCACCGAAAAGCCCAGCATGGCGACAATAGGCTCAATCACTTTTCCGCCGGCCGTGGAGGCCACCACGACCATCCCTACGATCGGACCGGTGCAGGAGAAAGATACCAGCACCAGCACGAATGCCATGAAGAAAGGCCCCCAGATGCCTCCTTTCTCCGCCTTTGCATCCATTCTATTGACGAACCTGCTGGGCAGCACGATCTCGAACAGGCCGAGGAACGAAGCGGCAAAAATCATGAAGATCAGGAAAAAGAGAATATTCGGGAGCCAGTGGGTGGACAGCCAGTTGAAGATATCCGCAGCCACCGCCCCTTTGCCGAAGAGGGAGGCGATGATGATCAGGATCGCGATCGGCAGGGTATAGATCAGGATGATGGAAAAGCCGTAAAAGGTGGCTTCAAACCTGGCCTTTTTCCGGTTCTCACTGCCTTTCAGGAAGAAGGAGACCGTCATCGGGATCATCGGGAACACGCAGGGGGTGATGATCGCCACCAGTCCCGCCAGGAAGGCCCAGAAAAACACCGACCAGAGTCCCCGTCCTGCTCCGGGCGTGGCCGACTGTATACTGATGATCGCCGGTTTTTTCGCGGCAGTATCCGGTTTTACCGCTTTAAGGGTGTCTTTCTTCAGCGTGTCGGGAACCGTCTTGGCGGCGGGCACCGCCGGAGCTTGCTCGGTGGTTACCCCGGGGTTCCCCTTCAGGTTAAAGGAAAAGTCCACATCCTGCGGCGCCAGGCAGCGGTTATCGTTGCAGGTCAGGAAGGTCAGGGTTCCGGTCACCTTGAAATCCTTTTTGTTCAGTATATTGATCTTCTGCCGGAAGGTGACCTTATCCGAGAAGTACTTCACGACCATTTTGAAATAGGGATCATTTTCTTCCACCGGCTTCGGCTCCCGTACGCCGCCCACCAGCTGAAAATCCTTGGTCTGGTTGAATTGAAAGGAAGTGGGGATGGGACCTTCATCGGTCTTTCCGGACTGGGAATAAATGTGCCATCCGGGATCAATGACTGCCGTCAGCACAAGGGTCGCTGCCGCAGGATCTTTCTGCTCCACGGTGAACGTCCATTTCACCGGGGTCAGCACCTGGGTAAGCGCGGTAACGGGCAGGAGAAGAAAAAGAAAATAGATGAAAGAGGTGAGCTTTCTCATAAAATCAGGCGGTTAACTGGGTAAGAATCCGGATACAAAGGTAGGAGATTTTTTATTTCCTCTTCTTCAGAACCAGGACCTCCGTGGTCCGGCGGGTGACCCGGAAACGGTGATCGATGCGGTACCCCACCACCCACGCGATCCGGTTGCCGGAGCAGAGCAGCCAGGCTTTTTCTTTATCCGGCCGGGGAACTTTCTCGTCGATAAAGAAATCGCTGATCTTCTTCCGGATATTCTTGCCGAAGGGGTAAAAAGCATCCCCGGGTTTCCAAGGGCGCAGGATGAGAGGGAACTGCAGCTTGGAATAATCCAGGTAAGCCGCTTCCGGGGAAGGATCGATCCGGAATGTTTTTGATGCGGGGACTTTCTTAATACTGAGTTTAACCGGGTTCGAGATACTTGAACGATTTTCAGGGATCCGGAACTCAGTAATCGAAGGGATCCGGTTTTTACCTTTAACCGTCGCGGCCGGCGTAAGGATCAGGTACTCCCGGTCGCGAACCACCCGGTGGGAGGAAGAGAAAAAGGTGGCTCCGGGTTTCTCGAAGAGGGAGCCGGCTATATTCCGGGTGACCGCATAATTGAAGCCGTACGGAGAGAGGATCTCGAAGAGGTAAGCCTCAGGGTAGGCCAGCTTATTCAGTTCCCGGATAGAGATCAGGATGCGGTCATCTGCAACGGTCAGCAACTTCTTTTTCGCTTCTTCGATAGCCACCCGGTAGATGGCCTCGGTTTCCCGGATCCGGTTGATATTCTCCGAAAGCGTCCTGGGAAAATCGGGATGGATGCCGGTCAGCACGGGGTAAAGCTGGTGCCGGATCCGGTTCCTTAAATATTTGTTTTCCTCATTGGAGCGATCCTCCCGGAATAGCAGCTTCTCCTTCCGGATGAATTCCTCGATCTCCTTTCGCCAGGTGAACATCAGCGGGCGGATGATGTTGCCCTGCTTCTGAGGGATGCCATGAAAACCTGCAATACCGGTGCTCCGCGAAAGGTTGATGAAGAAGGTTTCCAGCTGGTCGTCCAGGTGATGCGCGGTGGCAATGTAATCGTACCCATGCTCTTCACTGATCTTCCGGAACCATTCATAGCGCAGGTCACGGGCCGCCATCTGTACGGAAATACCCTTCTCTTCCGCATAAGCCTGGGTATCGAAACGGGCCACGAAGAACGGGCATTTGTATTTCCGGGCCAGACCGGCGACAAATTCCTCATCCCGGTCCGAATCGGGTCCCCTCAGCCGGAAATTGCAGTGCGCGATCCCGAAATGAAAACCGGCCTGGTGGAAAAGCTCGCACATCGCCGTGGAATCCATCCCTCCGCTGACCGCCAGCAGGATCTGGTTCCTCGGATGGAACAGCGAATTTTTCCCGATAAAACTTTTAAATGCCTCCAGCATATGGCAAAAATACGCCGGAAAAGGATTAATTCCACTAACACTTTATGTTGATGGATCCTGCAGTCCTTCCGGCCCGCTTCCATGCAGGAAACCGGTAAGAAAGAATGGCCGGAAGATTTCTTTGAACCCTGCAAACAGGCAGGTCACTCGATTTCCCACGTATCGCCTGAATTCAGCAGGTCGTCCATGTTTTTGATCCCGGAAGTATCCTTGGCATGCTTGATCTGCTCTTCCACCAGGTCGTCATAAGTAGGGAACATCGCGGAGCGGATCACCCCGAACAC
Organism: Bacteroidales bacterium; assembly: GCA_035505995.1. Classification (GTDB taxonomy): domain Bacteria; phylum Bacteroidota; class Bacteroidia; order Bacteroidales; family FEN-979; genus DATJQF01. Next base: position 5,549 of record DATJQF010000173.1, on the reverse strand, counting down.
CATCGGGTACCTCGGCGGGGCCAGCTTCGCCAGCATCATATGGATCCCCGGGTCGGGGTCGTACTGGTCATGGACCAGGATGTCGTTCATCGTGATCCCGTTCTTACCGGGTTCCACTACTTCAATTTTGGTCCCGTTCAGCCGGAGCCCTTTTTCATGGTTCTTCCCGAAGAGCATCGGGCTGCCGTTCTTGAGGATCAGCATATGTTCATCCTTCGCCTCCTTCCCGATCACATCGATATGGGCCTTGTCGGCAAATATGATGCAGTTCTGGAGGATCTCCATCACCGAGGTGCCGTCATGCTTGGCGGCTTCAAACATGGCCTCGGTCATCAGGTTGATATTATTATCCGGTACCCGGGCGAAGAATGTTCCCTGTGCACCCATCACGAGCTCCCCGATATTGAACGGGTGTTCGATGGTCCCCTGCGGGGAGGTCTTGGTGACTTTCCCCATCGGGGTGGTCGGGGAGTATTGTCCTTTGGTCAAACCGTAGATCTGGTTGTTGAAAAGGATGATGTTCACATCCACGTTCCGGCGGATGATATGGATGAAATGATTTCCGCCGATCGCCAGCGAATCCCCGTCGCCGGTCGCGATCCATACGCTCAGCCGCGGGTTGGCGATCTTCACGCCCGATCCGATCGCAGCCGCCCGTCCGTGGATGCCATGGATCCCGTAGGTATTGACATAGTAAGGGAACCGGGATGAACACCCGATGCCGGATACCATGCAGAAATTCTCTTTCCGGTAGCCGATCTTCGGGAAAACCCGCTCCACGGCACTGAGGATAGCATGGGCGCCGCAGCCGGGACACCACTTCACCATCTGGTCGCTTTCGAAATCAGTTTTGGTTAACTGGACCTGGGACCGTTCAACGGTCGTATTGACAAATTCCATATTACTTTTCCTCCAGCAGTTCGTTAAATGTTGCAGTTAATTCATTGATCATAAAAGGCAGTCCCTGGACTTTGTTGAACTGGCGATATTCGTGTTTCGGGTACTTCATCTTGAGATAATTCACAAACTGCCCGCTGTTAAGCTCGCATACCACGATCTTTTTGAACCCGGCCAGCACTTCTTCGGTGTTCTTCGGCAGCGGCATGATATAATGGAAATGGGCATGGCTGACCTTTTTGCCGTCCTTCTGCATTTCCTTAACTGCAGAGTTCACGGCGCCATAGGTCCCTCCCCAGCTGACGACCAGCAGATCTCCGGTCTGATCGCCTGCCACCTCCTGAAGGGGAATGAAATCCGCCACTTTTTCCACTTTGGCGGCACGGTAATCCACCATCTTCTGGTGGTTCATCGGGTCGGTGGAAACGGACCCGGTGATATCTTCTTTTTCCAGTCCGCCGATACGGTGGCGCAATCCATCGGTGCCGGGGATAGCCCACTTCCTGACCAGGGTCTCGGCGTTCCTGCGGTAGGGTTTGAAATCAGGCTCGTTGGGCCGGGCGATCGGGGGATGGATTGCCGGCAGGTCGGCCATCTTCGGGATCCTGAACAATGCGGAACCGAATCCAAGATAACCGTCCGTCAGCAGGATGCAGGGCGTCATATGCTCCAGCGACAGCTTGGCGGCTTCAAAGGCATAGTAGAAGCAGTTATCCGAAGTGGAAGCGGCGACGACGATCACGGGGCATTCGCCGTTCCGTCCGAAAAGCGCCTGGTAAAGGTCCGACTGTTCCGATTTGGTGGGCAACCCGGTGGAAGGCCCTCCCCGCTGAACGTCCACGATCACCAGGGGAAGCTCGGTCATGACTGCCAGTCCGATCGCTTCACTTTTCAGAGAGAGTCCCGGACCGGAGGTCGAGGTACAGGCCAGGGAGCCGGCATAGCTGGCGCCGATGGCGGAGCAGATCCCCGCAATTTCATCTTCTGCCTGGAACACTCTTGCCCCCAGTGATTTATGACGGGCGAGCTCCATCAGGATCTCAGTGGCGGGTGTAATGGGATAGGAACCCAGGAATAGCGGGCGACCCGATTTTTCCGACGCGGCCAGTAATCCCCAGGCAGTGGCTACATTCCCGGTGATGTTGCGATAACGTCCTTTTTCCATCTTTGCCGGGGCAACCTGGATCACCGATTCAATGGCTTCGATGGTATCGGCATAGCTGTAGCCGGCCTGGAGGACGATCTTGTTGATCTCAACGATCTTCGGGTCTTTCCTGAATTTTGTTTCGATGTATTTGAACGAGGATTTCAGGTCGCGGTTGAAGATGAAGTACAGCATCCCGAGGGCAAACATATTCTTGCTCCGTTCGGCGGTCTTGTTATCCACGCCCAGATCCTTCAGGCTTTCCCGGGTCAACGTGGTGATCGGGGCCCTGATCACCTGGTAGCTTTCCAGGGTTTTATCTTCCAGCGGGTTGGCTTTGTACCCAGCTTTGTCGATGGATTTTTCATCGAAGGCATCCGTATCCACAATCAGGGTGGAGCCTTTTTTTGCCCATTTCAGGTTGGCTTTCAGCGAAGCCGGGTTCATGGCGATCAGAACGTCCACCAGGTCGCCGGTGGTCATGATCTTCTCGCTTCCCATGTGAACCTGGAACCCCGATACACCCGGAACCGTGTTCTGCGGGGCGCGGATCTCAGCCGGGAAATCGGGGAAAGTGGCCAGGTCGTTCCCGGAAATGGCCACATTATCGGAAAACAATCCGCCGGTGAATTGCATGCCGTCGCCGGAGTCCCCGACGAACTTTACCACTACGGATTCCCGTTCGATTACGGGTCTTTTTTTCTTGGTCATGGAAGAGGAATTTTCAGGTTTGCAAAGTTAGTACTTTCGCCAGGAATAAAAAGTGCAGCCGGCCTATTTTTACGGGGCAGATCCTTATTGTTAAATTTTTCACGAATCACTGCCCCGGTCTTTGGTTTTTAAAAAAAATGTATCTTTGCGGCTGGAAATTAGTATTAACCAAGCCTGTTTTCCACAGGCACAAAAATTCAGTACCATGGCTTACAAAATCAATGAAGACTGCACGGCGTGCGGAACCTGTCTCGATGAGTGCCCGGTGGAAGCTATTTCTGAGGGCGATATCTATAAAATTGATCCGGAAGTCTGCACCGATTGCGGTGCCTGCGCGGATGTGTGCCCCGTAGAGGCCATCCACCCGGAATAATATATCCGATGATCCCATTTACAGGTAGGGTCGGTGCGTCGCATCGACCCTACCTGTTTTATGGATGGTATGATTTTAAAGCCAGGTGCTCGCCGTCAAAAACGGCATACGTGAAATGATGCAGCCAGTCACCCAGGCTGATCTGGTTACAGTCCGGAGTAAGGGGAATATCCATCGGAACATGCCAGTGCCCGTATATGAAATGCCGGATCTCCGGGTGGATCTCCAGGATCTTTTTCGAATGAACCGAAAGCCTCTCCGTGATCAGCTTCTTATCCATCTCTTCCCGGTTGTCGCGGGCCAGGTTGGCATAGCGGCTTTTCCTCGACCAGTACAGCCCCATCCGGATCCCGATATCCGGGTGGATCCACCGGAACAGCCACTGGCAGAACCGGTTCTGGAATACTTTTTTGATGAACTTGTACCCATGGTCCCCCGGGCCTAATCCATCGCCATGTGCCAGGTAAAAGACCTGGTTACCGAAAGTATGGATCTCGGGTTCCCGGTGAAGACGAATGCCCGTCTCTTTCTCCAGATAATCAAAAGCCCACATATCATGATTGCCCCGGAAAAGATGCACCCGGATCCCCTCCTCGTGCAGCTCGGCGAATTTCCCGAGCAGGCGTGCATACCCCCGAGGAATGACCGTGCGGTATTCAAACCAGAAATCGAAGAGATCCCCCATCAGGTAGATCTCCGCGGCATCCTTCCGCGCTTCTTCCAGCCACTTCACAAAAAGCTGCTCCCGCTCCAGGCTGCGCTCCCGGTCGGGTACCCCGAAATGAAAATCCGAAACGAAATAGATCTTTTGCATCATGGCAATACAGCCATTCAAACTTACAAATTTTTTTTCACCCGGGCTTCCCGCCGGTATTCCAGGATCCGCTGATGATGAAAGAGCCAATGCTGGTTCCCGGGATATTTCCTGGCCAGCGAGGTATCCAGTAAAACGAATAAAGCGGAGTCACGGTCCCAGGAAAGTACCGGTTCCGGGCCGAAGGAGAAATTCAGCACCAGCAGGGAGGAGAGCGATCCGGGATGCTCCCGGATATAGTTTTTTTCCAGTTCCCGCTGGGCCTGAAGGATAGCACCGAATACGGTATCATACGATGTGCTCAACCGGTAAAATTCATCGCTGCCCAGGTTTTCCTTCAGGATCTTCTCCAGGGAATCGGCGATCTCAAGGTTGGCCATGCTTTCACCGTAGAATTCCCCGTACCTCCGGGATTCGTCGGAGCCCGTGATTCGTGCCCCTTCGAGCGCGGAATCGAGATCCCCCGACACCCCGGCTTTATCCCCTTTCTCCAGGGTCAGTACAAGATTTTGATGGTCGCCCGCGGAAAGGACGTAAAACCCTGCTTCGCCTCGTTTGAGAGAAAAGGAATAATGTCCGGAAACCCCCAACCGGGCGGAATCCAGCGTACGGATCCCCGACGGCGTCATCTCCCGGAAAAAAACGGACCGGCCCGCACCGTTCCGGAACACCCCCGAAACGGTGATCGTTTCCTTTCCGCTATCCCGGTGACAGGAGAAAAGAAGGATCGCCAACAGCAGGCATCCGCTATACAAACTGGATCTGGTCATCCCCGATGATCTTTTTTTGCTGCAATTTCAGGAAAAGATTGACGATCGTCAACACATCCTTCTGACAGTACTTCACGATCCGGGGCAGGTCGTGATCCTGCCAGTACACCCGGGCGACCTGGCTGCCGTCCATATCGTCTTTCGGCGTAGGGATCCCGAAAATGGCCGCCAGCAATTCCAGTGAGGAGAAGTTCTTGAAATCCCCGAACTTCCATAGCTCCATCGTGTCGAGGTGGTTTACCTCCCAGGGTTTTTTGCCGGAGAGGTCCAGCAGGGCGGGGACGGAGACCCCGTTGACCAGCATTCTCCGGATGAGGTAAGGATAGTCGAATTCCTTCCCGTTATGGGCGCAGAGGTACTGGATCTTTTTATCGCCCGCCTTGTTCAGCATCTCGCTGAATTCGGCCAGGACCGGTTTTTCCTCATTTCCCGAGAAGGATTTTATCCATAGCGACTGGTTCCGGAAAATTCCGGTGGAGATGCAGATGATCTTTCCGAACTCCGCATAAATACCGGCCCTTTCATACAGTTCTTCCGGGGTGGGCTTTTCTTCCGGCACATTCCTCTCAAACCGTTGGAGCTGTTCGGCTTTCCGGTCCCACAATCTGCGCATCAGCTCCGGCATTTTTTGGTACTCCTCCACCGCCGGTACGGTCTCGATGTCGAGGAAAAGGATGGATTCGATCTGGTATTGGTTCAGCATACAGGGAATGGTATTAGGTCAATTCTCTTTTTATTTTTTCAACGATCCTTTTATCGATCGGCAACGTGAATTCTTCTTCGGTCAGCTCTTTGATGATCCTCCACCGGAAGCACTGCACCCCGTCCACGACTTGAGGA
>DATJQF010000172.1:0-27115 GCA_035505995.1 Bacteroidales bacterium | reverse complement strand
AAAATGCGGCTGGCGGACCGCCCCGGCCATCGCGCACCTGACAGACCCCGTTGCCTTCGACCTGATCGCCGGGAACTTTTCCGGGGGGCTGAATTATTTCACGGGGGGCGGACAACCGAAGGTTTACACTTCGGTGGAGGAACCGGGAAAGAAGGACCCGGAGGGGTTCCGGGTCTATCCGAATCCGGCGAAAGATCATTTCTATGTTGAATCGCAAAAGAATCCCGTACCGGGTTTCATCCAGGTAAGCCTGTACAATTCCTTCGGTCAGAAAATACTCCTGAAGACTTTTCATGACAGCCGGGTTTGCAGCATCGATGTTTCGGATATTCCTGCGGGGATCTACCTGGTTCAGATCCTCACAAATGACGATCCCGCCGGCTTCGGGATCTCAAATTTTAAAATTGTCATCCTGAACTAGCCGTTTCCCCGGTTATTTTCCATTTACTTTCTTTTTTATTAGTTATTGAAAATGTGTGCTTTATATTTTCAGAGCAAAAAGTTATCAACAAAATGCAAAATTTTGTGTAGAAAAGTGGAGAATCGTGGAGGATTTCTTTTTATATTTACATCGCCATTGAAAATCTTCCATCATCATGACCAATCTCATCGGGGAATTTGAATGCACGCTCGACAGCAAAGGCAGGATCATCCTGCCGGCGGCGCTCAAGCGTCAGATGCCCCGGGAGGCCCAGGACAAATTCGCCATCACCCGCGGCTTTGAAAGCTGCCTGATCCTTTACCCGATGAACGAATGGCAGGTCATCAGCGCTGAAGTGAACCGGCTGAACACCTACAACCGGAAGAACCGGAACTTCATGCGGTACTTCTACCGGGGGGCTACGGAACTCGCCCTGGACGGAAGCAACCGCCTGCTGCTCCCGAAAGGATTGCTCACCTATGCGAAGATCGAGAAGGACATCATCCTGTTCGCCTTCTCCAACCGCATCGAGGTATGGGCCAAGGACGCTTACGAGCGCCTGATGACCGATGAGCCGGAAGATTTTGCCGCCCTTGCCGAGGAGGTAATGGGGAAATCAGAAAAAACCGACAGCCCGGAAGATGTATCATAGGAGCGTACTGCTGAAAGAGAGCATCGAAGCCCTGGCACTCAAACCCGGCGGGATCTATGTCGATGCTACCTTCGGCGGCGGCGGCCACTCCCGGGAAATCCTGAAGCAGCTCACCGGAGGCCGTCTGTACGCATTCGACCAGGACCGGGAAGCGCTCCGGAACACGATCGACGACCCGAGGATCACGATGATCAACAGTAATTTCCGGTACCTCAAGAATTTTCTGAAGCTGTACAAGGCGGTTCCCGTCGACGGCATCCTGGCCGATCTCGGCGTTTCCTCCCACCAGTTCGATGAACCCGGAAGGGGATTTTCCACCCGCTTTGAAGGGGCGCTCGATATGCGCATGGACGACCGGGTGAAGCTGAAAGCCGAAGACGTCCTCAACCGGTACGAGGAATCCAGGCTCGCTTTCCTCTTCCGGGAATATGCCGACCTGAGAAATGCCGGCAGGCTCGCCCGGCTCATCGTGACCGGGCGGAAGCAGCGGCCGGTCGCCACCACGGAGGAACTGAAGGAACTGCTGGCTCCGTGCACCGAGAAAGGAAAAGAGAATAAATTTTTCGCCCAGGTCTTCCAGGCCCTGCGGATCGAGGTGAACCAGGAACTCCCGGCGCTGAAGGAGCTGCTGATCCAGGGGACCCGCATCCTGAAGAAAGGCGGACGGATCGTGATCATCTCCTACCACTCGCTCGAGGACCGCCTGGTGAAGGATTTTTTCCGGTCGGGGAATTTCACGGGACAGATCGAAAAAGATTTTTACGGCAATTCGCTGGTGCCGCTGAAGGTCATTACCCGCAAACCGGTGTTGCCCGGCGAAGAAGAGATCAAAAGGAACCCGCGTGCACGGAGCGCGAGGCTCCGCGCAGCAGAGAAACTATGACCCCGGAAGAAGAAATATCCAATCAGCCGCCGGCCGGGCCCCAGGGAGAGGTCAGGCCCGTTAAGAAGCAAAGCAGGTTCCGGAAGTCGCTGCACGACATCCTGGGCGGGGATTACCTGTCGAAGGAAAGCGTGCTCGGCAACCTCCCCTACCTCCTGTTCGTGACCGTGCTGGCCATGATCTATATCGGCAATACCTATTATGCCGAGAAGACCTATAAGGCGATCGAAAAGACCAAGAGTGAGCTGAAGGAACTCCGCTTCGAGTACCTGACCACCAAGTCGACACTGATGTTCCACAGCAAGCTTTCGGAGATCGTACGCCGGTCGGGACCGCTCGGACTGAAAGAGTCCATGGTGCCGCCCTACAAGATATTTTATACGGACAAGGATCTCAGATCCGCCACCGACACCAACCAGGCCGCGAAATGAGAGACGTGAAAAAAGATATCCTGATGCGGGTATACCTGGTGTACCTGGGCATCCTGCTCTTCGGGCTGGCGATCATCGGCAAGGCGATCTACATCTATACGGTGGACGGGAAAGAGTTGGTGGAAAAGGCCAAAAAGCAGGAGATGAGATTATTCGACGTGGAAGCCATCCGGGGGAATATCTGCGCCGAGGACGGAACCCTGCTGGCCACGTCGGTCCCGATCTTCGACGTAAGGATGGATGTGAGCTCGGAGAACATCACGGATGACTTTTTCAAGAACAACGTCGACTCGCTCTCGATCTGCCTGGCCTCCCTTTTCAATGACCGCAAGCCGGCCGGGTACCGCGACCTTCTCTGGGAGGCCCGCCGGAACGGCGAGCGCTACCTGATGATCCACCGCGACCTCACCTATGAACAGGTCAAAAAGCTGCGCACCTTCCCCATCTTCCGCCTGGGCAAATACCGCGGCGGGATGATCGTCACCCCCCAGTATTACCGTGAGCTTCCTTATAAGAACCTGGCCAGGAGGACCATCGGCTTCGAAAACCCGGAAGCGGTGGAAAAAGTGTACGTCGGCCTGGAAGGATATTTCACAAACGAGCTGCAGGGGATCAACGGCAAACGGCTGATGCGGCGCATCGGCAACGGGGCGTGGATGCCCATGGACATCGATAACCAGGTAGAGCCGCAGAACGGCGAGGATATCATCACCACCCTCGATATCAACCTGCAGGACCTGGCCGAGGCGGCACTGGAGCGCGAGCTCATCGCCGACAGCGCCGATCATGGCTGTGTAGTGGTGATGGAGGTACAGACGGGACATATCAAGGCGATCGCCAACCTCGGCAAGCTGCCGGACGGATCCTACAGCGAGATCTATAATTATGCCGTGGGCGAAGCCACCGAGCCGGGCTCCACCTTCAAGCTGGCCTCCTTCCTGGTGGCCCTCGAAGACGGCAAGTTCGACCTCACCACGCCCGTAAACCTGGGGAACGGCACGGCCACTTATCATGGCGCGAATATGACCGACGCTCACCGCATCACGGGGACCATCACGGCCGAACAGGTCTTTGAGAAATCGTCCAACGTGGGCACTTCAAAGCTCATCTATGCCGCGTATAACGACCAGCCGCAGAGATATGTGGACGGTCTCTACCGGATGTGCCTGAACAAGCCGCTGAACCTCCAGATCGGAGGAGAAAAGAATCCGCTGATCCTCACTCCCAAAAGCCGGTGGTGGTCGGCGGTCTCGCTGCCCTGGATGTCGGTGGGATACGAGGTCAAGCTCACCCCCCTGCAGCTGCTGACCCTTTACAATGCCGTCGCCAACAACGGGAAAATGATCAGGCCGGTGCTGGTCAAGCAGATCCTCCGGAACGGGATCGTCGTACAAACCTTCCCCACGGAAGTGATCAACCCGGCGATCTGCTCGCCTGCCACCCTTGCGAAAGCGAAATACCTGCTGGAAGGGGTGGTGGACCGCGGGACTGCCACGTCGATCAAAAATCCCCTTTACCGGATAGCCGGTAAGACCGGCACCGCCCAGCTTGCGGAGAATAACCGCGGGTACAACCAGGGCACCCGGAACATCCATTACAAGGGCTCCTTCATCGGGTATTTCCCGGCCGATCATCCCCGGTACTCGTGCATCGTGGTGATCAACAACCCGTCGCGCGGAAAATATTACGGAGGCGCCGTGGCGGCACCCGTGTTCCGGGAGATCTCCGACCGGATCTATGCGTCGATGCAGGATATCCCGAATGCCCCCCTGAATTACCCGGCCGGGCATGGGATCCCGTTCGCCAGCGCCGGCACGCAGGAGGATCTCCAGGAAGTTTACCGCACCCTCGGCGTTGTGGTGAAGCCGGTGAATCCGCAGGCGGAATATGCCAGGCCGCTGTCCGACAGCACCTCGGTCGTGCTGGCCCCCCAGCAGTTCCCCCGCACGGGAATGCCCGACGTCACCGGGATGGGAGTCAAGGACGCCGTTTTTCTGCTGGAGCAGATGGGGATGCGGGTGGTGCTGAACGGGAAAGGAAACGTTGTAAGGCAATCGGTCCCGCCGGGCGGAGTGTGTACGCGGGGAACGATCGTCGTGCTGGATCTGCAAACAAGCAAAACCTGAGACCGGATTGAAGAGACTGAATGAAATACTGGCTGATGCAGGAGTCCTGGAGCTTTCCGGGCCTCCTGACCCCGTGATCGTCCAGCTTCACTTCGACTCACGGAAGGTTGAGCCGGGCAGCCTCTTCGCCGCCGTCCGGGGCACTGCCTTCGACGGGCATCAGTTCATCCAACAGGCCATTGAGGCCGGAGCCGTTGCCATCCTCTGCGAATCGCTCCCCGGAGAGCGGACCGGGGGTATCACCTATATCCGGGTATCCGACAGCAGTAAAGCGCTGGGAGTCGTCGCCTCCCATTTTTACGGGGATCCCTCCCGGAAGCTTCAGCTGGTGGGCATCACCGGGACCAACGGCAAGACCACCACGGCTACGCTGCTTTACCAGCTTTTCCAGGCCTCCGGCATGAAGTCGGGACTGATCTCGACGATCGTGAACCGGATCGGCGAGAGACCGGTCAGCACGATTTACACCACTCCCGATCCAATCTCTCTTAACAGCCTGCTGGCGGAAATGGCGGCCGAAGGATGCAGCCATTGCTTCATGGAGGTCAGCTCCCACTCCATCAGCCAGAACCGTATCGCCGGGCTGGAGTTCCGGGGCGGGATCTTCACCAATATCACGCACGACCATCTCGATTATCATAAAACCTTTGCCGCGTACCTGCAGGCCAAAAAGGCCTTTTTCGACGGATTGCCCGGGGAGGCCTTTGCCCTGACCAACAAGGACGACCGGAACGGAATGGTCATGGTCCAGAATACCCGGGCCACCGTGTACACCTACAGCCTGCATGCCATGGCCGATTTCCGCTGCAGGATCCTGGAGAACCAGTTCCACGGACTCTTGCTCAGCATCGACGACACGGAATGCTGGTTCCGGCTGACGGGCACCTTCAATGCCTACAACCTGCTGGTGGTGTATGCCACGGCCGTGATCCTGGGGATGGACCGGCAGCAGGCGCTGATCCATCTCTCCCGGATGGAGCCGGTGGCGGGCCGGTTCAATTATTTCCGGTCGGACCGCAACGTGACGGCCATCGTCGACTATGCCCATACCCCGGATGCCCTGCAGAATGTACTGGATACGATCAACCTGATCCGGATGCACCAGGAGCAGCTGATCACGGTGGTGGGCGCCGGCGGGAACCGGGATGCGGCCAAGCGCCCGGTGATGGCGCATATCGCCTGCACGCTGAGCGACCGGGTGATCCTTACTTCCGATAATCCCCGGTTCGAGGAGCCCGAAGCGATCCTGGAGGAGATGAAAAAGGGAGTGGAGGCGGAGGATGCAAAAAAGGTGCTGGTGATCGTAAACCGGAAAGAGGCGATCAAGACCGCCTGTGCCCTGGCGAAGGAGAAAGATATCATCCTGGTGGCCGGGAAAGGGCATGAGACGTACCAGGAGATCAAAGGGATCCGGCATCCCTTCGATGATATGGAGATCTTAAAGGAGTTTCTGCAAACCGGGAAGGAAAACATGAACCTTTAATTTACGGTCTATGCTGTATTATTTATTTGCCTGGCTTCACAAGGCCTTCGATTTTCCCGGGGCGGGGGTGTTCCAGTACATCTCCTTCCGGGCGGCGGGGGCCGTGATCACCTCCCTGTTCATCTCGATGATCATCGGGAAACGGCTGATCGGCTTCCTGCGCAGGAAACAGGTCGGCGAATCGATCCGCGACCTGGGGCTGGAAGGTCAGAACGCCAAGCAGGGGACGCCTACTATGGGAGGACTGATCATCCTCGCCTCCATCCTGGTCTCCACCCTGCTGTTCGCAAAGCTCGACAACATCTATATCCTCCTGGTGCTGATCTCCACGGTCTGGCTGGGTTTCATCGGGTTCCTGGACGACTATATCAAAGTATTCCGGAAAGAGAAAAAAGGACTGGCCGCCAGGTTCAAGGTGTTAGGACAGATAGGGCTCGGCCTGATCGTCGGATTCACCATGTATTTCAGCCCCGATATCGTGATCCGGGAAAAGGGCAACCGGCAAATTTATGTTCCTTCTTCCGAGATCTTCAGCGTGGAAAGCAGCACGATCCGCGCCAAGCTGTATGAGCCGGAAACGGTGAAGTCGACCAAGACCACCATCCCCTTCGTGAAGAACAACGAATTCGATTATTCGGTGCTGATCTCCTGGCTGGGCGACGGCTACCGGAACTGGACCTTCCTGATCTTCATCCCCATCGTCATCTTCATCATCATCGCGGTTTCGAACGGGGCCAACCTCACCGATGGTCTGGACGGGCTGGCGACGGGCAGCTCGGCCATCGTTGGCGTTACGCTGGGAATACTGGCATACGTCTCCAGTAACATTTTCATAGCAAATTACCTGAACATCATGTATATCCCCAACTCCGGCGAGCTGGCCATTTATATCAGCGCGTTCGTCGGGGGGTGCATCGGGTTCCTCTGGTATAATTCCTACCCGGCGCAGGTCTTTATGGGCGATACCGGGAGCCTGGCCCTGGGCGGGATCGTGGCCGTATTCGCCATCATGATCCGGAAGGAGATCCTGATCCCGATCTTTTGCGGGATCTTTCTCATCGAAAACCTCTCGGTGGTGCTCCAGGTCGGCTTTTTCAAATACACGAAAAAACGGACCGGTACCGGGCGGAGGATCTTCCTTATGGCGCCCCTCCACCATCATTACCAGATGAAAGGATATCACGAATCGAAGATCGTCATGCGGTTCCTCATTATCGGCATCATGCTGGCGATCCTGACCATTGTCACCTTAAAGTTGAGATAAGCAATCTTCCATGGAATGAAAACCGGCCTAAACCCAACCGACCATGACCATTGAGACATTAGCCCTGCAGGGACAGAATGCGATCCGGGGTTCGATGGCTTCCACCATCCTTGCCAGGATCGGGGAGATCCGGAATGAATCGATCCAGGAATGTTTCCGGGACCTTCATTGCATCGAGCACCGGCTGGAGATCGTCGCCGACATTCACGGGATCGAGTTCATCAACGATTCCATGGCGACCAATGTGAACTCCACCTGGTTTGCCCTGGAAAGCATGATCCGTCCCGTGATCTGGATTGCCGGCGGGTCGGGAACCTGCAGCGAATACCATCTCCTGGCCGACCTGATCGCGGAGAAAGTCAAATCCGTCATCTGGCTCGGGAAGAACCACGAAGAGATCCGGCCTTTCTTCCGGGCGCTGAACAAGCCGTTTGACGCAGCCGTCTCGCTGGAAGATGCCGTGGAGCAGGCCTATTCCAAAGGAAAGAAAGGGGATGCCGTTCTCCTTTCCCCCGGATGTGCCAGCTTCGGGCAGTTCCCCGATTACGAGGCCAGGGGCAGAAGGTTCCGCCAGGCCGTTAAAAATCTGTAAATCCGCAAGGCGATGATCAAAGTGCTTAAAAATACGAAAGGAGACAAAGTGATCTGGGTGGTGGTGATCCTGTTATCCATCTTCTCGCTGCTGGCGGTTTACAGCTCCACCGGGACCCTGGCCTACAAGAAGCAGGGAGGGAACACCGAATATTACCTGATCAAGCATTTCTTCATCCTGCTGTTCGGGTTCGGACTGATGTATCTGACCCACCTGGTAAAGTACACCTATTATTCCCGCCTGTCGCAGATCGGCCTGATCCTGACCGTCCCGCTGCTGCTCCTGACGCTCATTTCCGGGACCAACCTCAACGAGGCCAGCCGCTGGCTCACCGTCCCGATCATCAACCTCACGTTCCAGAGCTCCGATGTCGCCAAGCTCTTCCTGATCATGTTCGTGGCCCGGGTGCTGAGTAAAAAGCAGGAGGAGATCAAGGATTTCAAAAAGGGGTTCCTGCCGGTGATCCTGCCGGTGATCGTGATCTGCGGGCTCATCCTGCCGGCAAACTTCTCCACGGCGGCCATCCTGTTCGTCACCTGCCTGGTGCTGATGTTCATCGGAAGGATCAGCCTGAAATATATTTTCTCCCTGATCGGGCTGGGGATCATCTGCATTGTCCTCATTTTTGCGGTCGCCAAGATGGTCCCCAACATCATGCCCCGGGGGGAGACCTGGATCAGCCGCGTGGATAATTTCCTGCATAAGGACCAGGCGAGCCAGGATGCCAACTACCAGGTGGAGCAGGCCAAGATCGCGGTAGCATCGGGCGGGATCTTCGGCAAGTCGCCGGGCAAGAGCACCCAGCGGAATTTCCTCCCCCACCCCTATTCCGATTTCATCTTTGCCATCATCGTTGAAGAATACGGGCTCGTGGGAGGCGGGGTGGTGCTGTTGCTGTATTGCATTCTCTTTTTCCGGGTCATCCGGATCACCACGAAATGCCAGGGGAATTTCGGGGCTTTCCTGGCGTTCGGTATCGGGCTGAGCCTGGTGTTCCAGGCGATGATCAACATGGCGGTCGCGGTGAACCTGTTCCCGGTAACCGGCCAGACGCTGCCCCTGATCAGCATGGGAGGAACCTCGATCTGGTTCACGAGCATCTCCATCGGGATCATCCTGAGCGTGAGCCGGCGGATCGAGATCGAGACGCGCGACGGAACGGAAATAGAGATTTTAACGGATACGGAACCGCAGGCGGCTGCTGCCGCCTCAATATAAAATGCCATGACCAGGATCCTGATCAGCGGAGGAGGAACGGGGGGACATGTTTTCCCGGCGATCGCCATTGCCAACGCCATCAAGCGTCAGGCGGCGGATGCCGAGATCCTTTTTATCGGGGCCCGGGGAAAGCTGGAGATGGAGAAGGTGCCGGCTGCCGGATACCCCATCCGGGGATTATGGATCAGCGGACTGCAGCGCAGGCTGACCCTGAAGAACCTGAGCTTCCCGTTCAAGGTCGTCTGGAGCCTGTTCACCGCCCGGCAGATCATCCGGTCGTTCCGCCCGGCGGTCGTGATCGGCGTGGGAGGATACGCCAGCGGTCCTACGGTCCGGATCGCCGCCGGCCGGAAGATCCCCACCCTCATCCAGGAGCAGAACTCGTTCCCGGGCATCACCAACCGCATGCTGGCCGGAAAAGCGGACCTGATCTGCGTGGCTTTCGAAGGGATGGAACGGTTTTTCCCGAAAGAAAAAGTTCTCCTGACCGGAAACCCGGTGCGCCAGGATATCCTGACCAACGGGGAGAAGCGCCCCCAGGCCCTGGAATATTTCGGATTGAAAAAAGACAAATCCACCGTGCTGGTCCTGGGAGGCAGCCTGGGATCGCGTACCATCAACCGCAGCATGCTCCGGTGCCTGGAGGGGGATTTTGCGCGGACCGGGCTGCAGATCCTGTGGCAGACGGGAAACCATTACTATGAGCCGGTCATGTCGGATCCCCTCACGGCTGCCGGAAAAGACCTGAGGATCCTGCCGTTCATCGACCGGATGGACCTGGCCTATGCGGCGGCCGATATCATCATTTCGCGGGCAGGGGCGATCGCCATATCGGAGCTCTGTGTGATCGGGAAGCCGGTGATCCTGATCCCCTCGCCGAATGTGGCGGAAGATCACCAGACCAAGAATGCCCAGGCCCTGGTCAACAAAGAAGCGGTCCTGATGATCCCGGATGCAGAAGCGGAAGAAAAACTGTGCGGCGAGCTGGCGGCATTGGCCTGTGACGGGGACCTGCAGAAAAAGCTTACGAAGAACATTGCGGCGCTTGCCCTTACCGATGCAGCCGACCGGATCGCGGAAGAGGCATTGAAGATGGCAGGCGTAAAAAAATAAAAAAGTGGATATCAGGGATTGCAGATCGGTTTATTTTCTCGGGATCGGAGGCATCGGCATGAGCGCCCTGGCCCGCTATTTTGCCGGAAGAGGCGCGCAGGTGTCCGGTTATGACCGCACCCCCACCTCCCTCACGGACGAGCTGCTTTCGGAAGGGATGGACATACACTTCGAGGAGGATCCCGGCCTGATCCCTCCCGGCACAGACCTGGTCATTTATACGCCGGCGATCCCGGAAGAGAATATTGAACTGCAGCAGGTCCGGGAAAAAGGCCTGCCCCTGCTCAAGCGCGCGGAAGTGCTGGGAGCCATCACCCGCGGCACACGGACCATCGCCGTCGCCGGCACGCACGGGAAGACCACGACCTCCACGCTCATTGCCCATATACTCTGCCAGGCGGGGATCCGCTGCACGGCATTTTTGGGCGGCATCTCCAAGAACTATCATTCCAACTATATCGAGCAGGGCCGGCAGGACGAGGGATTGAGGTTTTCCGGCGGATCCGCCGAACTTTTCGTAGTGGAAGCCGATGAATACGACCGCTCGTTCCTGCAGCTGCATCCCTATATTGCCGTGATCACCTCGGCCGACCCCGATCACCTCGATATTTACCAGGATGTGGGACATCTGCTGGATTCTTTCGGCCTGTTCGCCTCCCAGACGGAACCGGGAGGCTTCCTGCTGCTGAGGGCGGGTCTGTCCATTCCGTTTGCCGATCCCGAAAAGTCCACCCGGTATTCCTATCATGTCGGGGCGCCTGCCGATTTCCACGCGGAGGACCTTAAAATCCGCCAGGGTCTGTACCGGTATAACCTGGTCACTCCGGGCGGCATGACCGGGCGACTGCTCCTGGGTCTTCCCGGGATATTCAACCTGGAGAACGCCGTGGCGGCATCCGCCGTGGCCTGGATCCTGGGGGTTCCCGAACCGGTCCTGAAAACGGCACTTTCCTCTTACCGCGGGGTGAAGCGGAGATTCGATTTCCAGATACTGAGGGAGGATTTCGTTTACATCGATGATTATGCCCATCATCCCGAAGAGCTGCGTGCATGCATCCAGGCGGTAAAAGATCTTTATCCCGGCCGCGAGATCACCGGGGTATTCCAGCCGCACCTTTACACCCGTACCCGCGACCTGGCCGACGGATTCGCGGAAAGCCTCGGGATGCTGGACCGGCTTTACCTGCTGGATATTTACCCGGCCCGTGAGAAGCCGATCCCGGGCGTGACTTCCGCCATGCTCCTGGACAGGATCCGGATCGCAAACAAGGAACTGGTGGAAAAATCAAGGCTGATTGAGGTGCTTAAAGAGAACCGGCCCCGGGTGCTGCTGACCCTGGGAGCTGGGGATATTGACCAGCTGGTGGCCCCCATCGCAGAGGCCTTTGGAAAGGAATAAGATGAAAAAGAAGATCCTGAAAATATTGTTCATCCTCGCGTGGGTCCTGGGAGCCGGCGCCGTGGTCACCCTGGCGGGATTCACCGCGGTGGTTCACCAGGATGCCGTCTGCCGGGGCTATACGATCGATATCGATTACGGGAAAACGGATGTGCTGGTCACGAAGGAAGATATTTACTCGCTGGTGAAAAGGTCGGGATTTATTCTTACCGGTCAGCCGGTGGGAAACATTGATGCCGAAAAGATCGAAGGGGTCATCCGGAAACAACCGTATGTCGCCGGAGCGCAGGTCTGGATCGACCTGGAAGGGGAAGTCAGCATCCGGGTCGTGCAGCGCCAGCCGATCCTGAGGGTGTTCAACCAGCGGGGGGAGAGCTTCTATATCGATGCTTCGGGCCGCGTGCTGCCTCTGAACCCCGATTTTTCCGCCCGGGTGCTGGTCGCCAGCGGGGCCATCGGGGAACCCCTGCAGCGCGACCTGAATTACCTGGCCGACTCGGTAAAGCTGAAAGACTCCCTGCAGTACCATTCGGTCATGAACCACCTGATCCGGGTGGCTTCCTACCTCATGAAGGACCCGTTCCTGAAGGCCCAGATCGAGCAGGTTTACGTGGATAATAACGGGGAGATGGAGCTGGTGCCAAGGGTCGGGAACCAGCTGATCCTGATGGGGGACGCGGATAACCTGGCCGATAAATTCAACCGCCTGCTTATTTTTTATAAAATGGGATTGAGCCGAACCGGGTGGAACCGGTACCCGGTGATCAATATCAAATATCAACATCAAGTGGTATGTTCAAAAATCTGATTCAGCTATGAAAACTTCTGAGATTATTGTCGGTTTAGACATTGGCACCACCAAGATCGCCATCATCGTGGGCCGGAAAAACGAGTATGGCAAGATCGAGATCCTCGGGTGCGGGAAAACCCCCTCCATCGGCGTAAAACGGGGCGTGGTCTCCAACATCGAAAATACCGTCCAGTCCATCCGGGATGCGGTAACGGAGGCCTCCCAGAAATCGGGGGTCGACATCAAGTATGTCAATGTCGGAATTGCCGGCCAGCACATCAAGAGCCTGCAGCACCGGGGCAGTATCATCCGGAAGGACAGTGAGACCGAGATCAGCCAGGAGGACATCGACTCCCTCTGCAACGGCATGTTCAACCTGAACATGAATCCCGGCGAGGAGATCATCGAAGTGATCCCGCAGGAATTCAGCATCGATGGGGAGCATGGGATCCGCCATCCGAAGGGCATGATCGGCAGCTCGCTGGAAGCCAACTTCCATATCATTGTCGGTCAGACTGCCGCCGCAAAGAATATCTTCAAATGCGTGCGGAAAGCGGGGCTGGAGGTGGTGGACCTGATCCTGGAGCCGATCGCGTCGGCCGAATCGGTGCTGAGCGAGGAGGAGAAAGAAGCAGGGGTCGTGCTGGTGGATATCGGAGGGGGAACCTCGGATATCGCGATCTTCCACGAAGGGATCATCCGGCATACCGCCGTGATCCCCCTGGGCGGGGAGATCATCACGGAAGATGTCCGCGAAGGCTGCTCGATCATCAAGAAGCATGCGGAAGAGCTGAAGGTGAAGTTCGGTTCGGCCCTGGCCGGCGAAAACCGGGATGAGGAGATCGTATCCATCCCCGGGCTGCGGGGACGCCCGCCGAAGGAGATCAGCCTCAAGAACCTGGCGCATATCATCCAGGCCCGGATGGAAGAGATCATCGAATACATTTACTACGAGGTGAAGAACTCCGGGTATGAGAAGAAGCTGATCGGGGGGATCGTCCTGACCGGCGGGGGCGCCCAACTCAAGCATATTGCCCAGCTGACCGAGTTCAAGACCGGCATGGATACCCGCATCGGTTACCCGAACGAGCACCTGGCGAAGGATGTCTCAGCCGAAATGGCCAGTCCCATGTACGCCACCGGGACCGGGCTGGTGATCGTCGGGATCGACCGGTATGAAAGGGAAAAGGAAAAGATGCGGGGACTGATCCCGGAACCGGAAGAGCCGCCCCAGGAGATCAAGGTGAAGAAGGTGAAGGAACGGAAAGTGAAGGAGACCGACAAGCCCAGCAAGAAATTCATCGAGGCCTTCACGGAGAATATCCGGCGCTGGTTCGACGAAGGAAACGAGTAAAACTCGCTATTAACAACCGTTCTGTTAATAAAAAAAATCCGGCTGAAATTTTTTTGAATTCTTTCTCTATAATTTTAAAATGCTAAAAAACCCGCCAAGATGCTAAAATTCGATTTGCCCAAGAACCAGTCCTCGATCATCAAGGTGATCGGAGTGGGCGGTGGGGGCAGCAATGCCGTATCCCACATGCACCGCCTGGGAATCAAAGGAGTGGATTTCATGATCTGCAACACCGACGCACAGGCCATGGAAGCCAGTCCTGTTCCCGTGAAGATACAGCTCGGAGCAAATCTAACCGGCGGTCTGGGAGCAGGAGCCGTCCCTTCTATCGGTAAAAATGCAGCTCTGGAGAATATCCAGGATATCCGTGCCATGCTTGAAAAAGGTACCAAAATGCTGTTTGTCACAGCAGGACTTGGTGGTGGTACCGGCACCGGCGCTGCTCCCGTGATCGCCAGTGTTTCCAAGGAGCTGGGGATCCTCACCGTTGGCATCGTCACCCTGCCTTTTTCTTTTGAAGGCAGGAAGCGGAAGCAACATGCCGAGCAGGGGATCGCCGAACTGAAGAAATACGTGGACGCCCTGCTGATCATCTGCAACGACAAGCTCCGCGAATTGTTCGGAGATCAGCGGCTGTCGGCAGCCTTTGCCCATGCCGACGACGTGCTCGCCACGGCAGCAAAGGGCATTGCCGAGATCATCACCGTGACGGGCTATATCAACGTGGACTTCGAAGATGTGAAAACGGTCATGAGGGACAGTGGCGTCGCCATTCTCGGAACCGGGGTGGCCAACGGGGAAAACCGCGCCCGCAAAGCGGTGGAAATGGCGATCAGCTCCCCGCTGCTGAATGACAACAACATCGAAGGAGCCAACAACCTCCTGTTGTATATCGCCTCCGGGAAAGACGAGATCACGATGGATGAGGTGACCGAGATCACCGACTATATCCAGGAAAAAACGAAGAACTCCGCCGAGGTGATCTGGGGTAACGGGATCGATGAGACCCTGGAGGACCGGATCAGCGTTACCATCATCGCGACGGGTTTTGATGAAGAGCACCGCAAGAAGCCGTCCAAACAGGGAAAGCCTCATACCATCAAGCAGCTTTATGATGAGGACCTTCCGGTGACCATCAAGGAACCCGCCCCTCCTCCGGTGGTGACCGAGCCCATCGTCATCGTGCAGAACGATCCCGTTGAAATCCACCTGGTAGAGAAAAAACCGGAATCCCCCGTCACCGAGAAAACCCCGGAACCGGAGCAGAAAGAGCCGCAGCGGATCATCACGTTCGATTTCCAGCGGGAGACGCCCAGGCCCGAACCGGCAAAACCCCAGCTTCAAAAACCGGAACCGGCCGAAAGACAGCTGGAGATCCCGGTCTCTGAAACCCTCCCCCAGGACAGCGTCCGCCCGGCATTCCGGGATCCCGCTCCCCGGGAGCCGGAAGAGATGGACCGGAACCTGAGCAACCGCGTTCAAAAGCTGAAAGCGCTCAGCGAAAAGCTGAAGAATCACACCCCGATCGAGGCGAATCTGCAGGAGATCGAGAGCGTGCCCGCCTACAAGCGCAGGAACGTGGAGCTGACCGAACTGCAGCATTCCTCCGAATCACAGGCTGCACGCTATACGCTCTCGGAAGGATCCGATAAGACGATCGAGATCCGCTCCGAGAATGCCTTCCTGCATAAGAACGTAGACTGAAATCCGGAACCCGCTATTTCGAGAGCTTCCGGTAAACGAATTTTTCCATCCAGCAATAAGGAATCAGGGAGGCGATCCTCAGCCGGAGACTGTTATTGAAACGGTAAACCGCCTTCGGCCGCCTTACATCGCAGATCTTCAGGATCAGCTCCGCCAGCCGTTCCGGGGATGCCACTTTCCCCACCTCCCGGGGAGCGGCTTCGGCAAATGTTTGAAAAGCTTTCCTCAGGACGGGATCCTGCACCGGGTAACGGATGCCGGAAACGTTTTCCAGTATCCGGGTCCTGATGGCTCCCGGACGGATCGTGATCACCTCAATGCCTGAAAATTTCAGCTCCTGCCTCAGGACCCTGCTGTAGCTTTCGAGCGCTTTCTTCGTCAAGGGGTACGGCATGAAAGGAACGGTGAGGCGGAGGCTTTCGGAACCCAGGTGAAAGATCTTCCCGCCCGGTTTTCTCAGCAACGGGAGAAATGCCCGGTTCACCCGGTACGCCCCGAAAAGGTTGACCTCAAAGATCTCCCGGAACGAATCGGGGGACGCCTCGCTGAACGGAAAGTACCGGTCGATCCCGGCATTGTTGACGATGACATCGAGAACCGTATCTCCCTGCCGGATGATCCCGGACGCCTCTTCGACGGAACGATCCGACGTGACGTCCATGACGACCGTTGATATTCCCGACACGCTCTTGAGGGTTTCCAATCCTTCCTGATCCGTATCGGCCGCCCAGACGTGCCATCCGGATTCCGCAAATCTCCGTGCGACCGCCCGGCCAATGCCGTTCGCCGCCCCGGTGATCAATGCCTGCTTTTTCATCGTTGAAGCATGTAAATTCTTTCTTTAACCCGGGAAATTAACAAGGAAAGACTGATGGCCGGTCCCCAAAGGAAACTCCACCTCCCGAACCGTTTCTTCACATCCCGGTAATTCCGTTCGCCCCGGAGCACCTTCGCCATGGCGCCCCAGACCCGGTCCCTGCTTTCCACCCATCCGTGGATCTTTCCGGGGATCGCGTTGAACAGGTTCCGGATCTTCCCGGCTTCAAGCAATTCCTTCATCAGTTCCTCATTCACCCGGTCGGAATAGGAATCCAGCGTACCGGACCGGGAATCCAGCCAATCCGCGCAGGCCGAAGCCGCCATCCGTGCACTTTTCACGGCATAGTAGATCCCCTCCCCGGTGAGAGGGTCCGACAGCCCGCCGGCATCACCGGTCACCAGGATGCGACCGGCATGGAAACGGGACTTGGCCGTCCTTACCGGGATGGGCCAGGCTTTCCGCGAAATTGTTTCTCCCGTAAGGATTCCCGGCTCCAGGCTCCTGATGAACCGTTCGTAATACGGCAGCATCCGTTGCGAAAGCCTTGCCGGTCCTCCCACCCCTACCGATACATGATCCCGTTTCGGGAACAGCCAGGCATATCCCCCGGGAAAGGTTCCCCAGTCGAGGAATACGGTTTCCCGGTACTGCTCCAGGGCAGCGGGTTCCGCTTTCAGCTCCGCTTCCCAGGCCAGTCCCGGCTCCAGATGCGACCGGAGCCCCGCGTTAACGGAAGTGATGCCCGAAGCACCGTCCGCCCCGATGACCAGGGAAGAGCGATATGTCCCGGATCCGCAGCTTACCTCGCACCCTTCTTTTGTTTCGGCGACCCGGGTGACTTTCTGTTCAAAGATGACCCCGGCCCCGGCAGCCAAAGCCTTCCCCAGCAGGAATTCATCCAGCCTGCTCCGCATCGTGCAATACAGGACGGGATCGAGAAAGGACCGGGTGAAGACCTGCCGGTGCTTCCTGGAAAACCGGATGGAACGGATGGTCGTCTCGACGACCGGTAAGACATCGAAAGGAAACTCCTGCAGCACTTTATGCGTCAGTCCTCCCCCACACACCTTATAGCGGGGGAACGATGATCTTTCCAGCACCAGGACCCGGATGCCCCGGACAGCGAGGTCATAGGCGGCAACCGCCCCTGCCGGGCCCGCGCCAATGATCAGGACCTCCGCATCGTGTGAAATCACAGCAGGGCTAAAACTTCTTTCAGCAGTTTTTCTTTATTGACCGGGACCACGCCTACCTCTTCACATACCAGGCCTCCGGCAAGATTGGAGATATAGGCGATCTCGTAAGGGGTGCATTTCATCGAAAGGCAAAGGGAAGCGACGCTGATGACGGTATCGCCCGCACCCGAGACATCGGCAATGGAGCGCATATGCGCCGGGACAAATATATTCTTATCGTCCGAATTATCTTTCAGGCTGATCATCACCCCGTGTTCCGAAAGGGTGGTCAGCACGTATTCGCAATTCAGCTTCAGACGCAACGCCTGGGAAGCCTTGATCAGCTCGTCGCGGTAGTCCGGGGAAAAATCGGTCTTCATCCCTTCCCGGAGCTCTTTCAGATTCGGCTTGAAAAGCGTGATCCCTTCGTAAGCCTCGAAATTCTTCTTTTTCGGATCGACGGTGACGGGAATATTTTTCTGCCGGGCAAGGGTAACCACCTTCCGGATCAGATCCCGCGTGATGACCCCCTTGTTATAGTCCTGGAAAATGATGCAGTTGATTTTTTCCTCATCCAGGATTTTCACGATCCCGTTGAGCAGATGTTCCTGGTCTTTCCGCAGCAGGTCATGCTCCACTTCTTCATCCACGCGAAGCATCTGGGTGTTGTTCCCGAAGATCCTGAACTTCGTCGTGGTGATCCTGCCGGGGCTCCGGACGATCCCATGGGTCCCGATCTTTTCCTTTTTCAGGAGACTCAGAAAAGTGTCGCCTTTGTCATCGGTCCCGATCACCGAGCAAAGTACCGGGCGGGCGCCCATCGACCGGATGTTCATGGCCACATTGGCGGCACCGCCCATCCGGTTCTCCCTTTTCTTGAGGGCGACGATGGGGATGGGGGCTTCGGGAGAGATCCGCTCCACCTTCCCCCACAGGTAGGAGTCCACCATCACATCCCCGATGATCAGGATGCTCAGGCGGTTGAACTCGGCGAACAGTTTCTTGTAATTGGTATCCCTGGCCATGAAATAAGGTTTGGGTTACTTGATGGCGGTATCGAGATGGTAATCCGCCATGGTCTTGATATTCCGGTTGATTTCGTCCGATGAGATCTTCCCGTCCATCAGGCGGATGATCCGGTGGGCATGCTTTGCGATCTCTTCCTCGTGGGTGACCACGATCACCGTATTGCCGATCTTATGGATATCTTCCATCAGTCCCAGGATCTCGATGGAGGTTTTTGAATCCAGGTTGCCGGTCGGCTCATCCGCAAGAATGATGGAAGGGTCATTGACCAGCGCCCGGGCGATAGCCACCCGCTGCCGCTGTCCGCCCGAAAGCTCGTTCGGCTTATGCGCGATACGGTCGGTCAGGCTCACTTCCTCCACGACCTGTTGGGCCTTTTCAATCCTCTTGTTCTTGGTCATCCCGGCATAGATCAGCGGCAGCATGATGTTCTCCAGCGCCGTGGATCTGGGAAGCAGGTTGAAGGTCTGGAATACGAACCCGATCTGCTTGTTCCGGATCTCCGCCAGCTCATTGTCATTGAGCTTGCTCACGTCCTCGCCGTTCAGGAAATACTGTCCGCTGGTGGGGGTGTCGAGACAGCCCAGGATATTCATCAGCGTGGATTTCCCGGATCCGGATGGGCCCATGATGGCGACGAACTCGTTTTTCCGGATCGTCAGGGAAACCGAGCGAAGGGCTTCCACCACGACCGTTCCTACCTTGAAGTTTTTTATGATGTCGACCAGGCGGATGATTTCTTGTTCCATGGCTGTGCAGGTTCCTTTCTACCGGTGAAGAGGGACAAAATTAAGATAAATATCAGAAATGCAGGATAAAATCTTCCTTCGACAATCCCTCCCGGAAGAACACCATCCCCATCCGGAACAGGTCGAGGCTCACCTTTACCGAGGGATGCTCCCGGATCTCCTCCCACGCCTTCTCCATTTCGTCCGACCAGTGGATGTCATCGAAAATAAAAACGGAATCGTCATGAATGAACGACACGCATTGCTGGAAATACCTCAGGGTCGCCTCTTTCCGGTGATTTCCGTCGAAAAAGGCCAGGTCCACCACCCCGATCTCCGGGAGCAGGTACGACAGCACTTCATCAAAAGGCGCCGTGATGATCCGTACATGCGGAAGCTCCCAGGCGGCCATGTTCTGCCGGGCCCGTGCCGCCGTCTCCTCGCACCCTTCGATGCTGGTTACCATGCTTTCCGGGGAGCCGGCTGCCAGGTAGGCGGTGCTGATGCCGAGCGAGGTGCCCAATTCAAGGATGGAGGCCGGCTTCAGGCTGCGGCTCAGCCGGAACAGCAACCGGCCGTATTTCCGGTTCACCGAAGAGGTTCTCACGATCCTTCTCACCGGCACCGTATTCCTGCACCAGGCTATTTCCGGCGCCCGGGTCCCGAAATCCGTCATCCGGATAAAGCCCGGATCCTGCAGCAATTTCTTCCGGAGTCTTTCAATTTTCTCATATTCAGGGTACCGGGTACGGTCTTTCAGGATCTCCCGGTAAATTTTGTAAACGAACGGCGAATGCAGGTCATATTTTGACCGCGACCGGATCCGGTGAAGAATATACCTGGTTAGCGCAAGGGAGGGCATGACGGACAAAATTAGCGTATTTCCCGACAGGGCCGGAGGCTCCCGGGCGATGCCGGTCAAAAGATGAAATCGAGCATCATTTTTTTAACTTTGTCTGTTCCTTTGTAACCTGATCATGCTTTTCATGAGCTCCGGCAAGACTTCGGTCGGTAACTATATGTCGCTGGTAAAGATCCATCATACGATCTTTTCCCTTCCCTTTGCCCTGATCGGCTTCTCCCTGGGCATCCATGACCTGGCCTCCCCGATCAGCATCCGGATCCTGTTGCTGGTCATCCTCTGCGTTTTATTTGCCCGGAATGCCGCCATGGGGTTCAACCGGTACACGGACCGCGAGCTGGACAAAAAAAATCCGCGGACCGCATTCCGGGAGATCCCGAAAGACATTATCTCCCCGAGGTCGGCCCTGTTCTTCGTGATCATCAATGCAATTCTGTTTATCGTCACCACGGGCTTCATCAATTGGGTGTGCCTGCTCCTCTCCCCGGTCGCGCTGATCGTAGTGCTGGGGTACAGCTTCACCAAGCGATTCACCTGGCTGTCCCACCTGTTCCTGGGACTGGGGCTGGCGCTGGCTCCCATCGGGGCGTATCTCGCGGTGACCGCCCGGTTCGACCTGCTGCCGGTCCTGTATTCGCTGACGGTCATTTTCTGGGTGGGGGGATTCGATATCATCTATGCGCTGCAGGACATCGATTTCGACCGGGAGGAGAGCCTCCGGTCGATCCCGGAAAGATTCGGCATTAAAAAAGCCCTCTGGATATCAGCTCTGTTTCATCTTTTGTCGGTCATTTTTATCACCGTTGCAGGACTGCTCGGCCCCTTTCATTATTTGTACTGGATCGGTTTCGCGCTTTTCGTGATCCTGATGGTCTACCAGCACGTGATCGTCAGGCCCGGCGACCTTTCCCGGGTGAACCTGGCATTCTTCACCACCAACGGCATTGCCTCGGTCATCTATGCCGTGTTCGTACTGCTTGATATTTTCCTCCTGAAGTAGTATCTTTATAAGGCGTTCCGGGAATCATTAAATTTAAGAACCATGAAACGGTATATAATTATGGGAAGCATGATCCTGCTGGCGTGGAGCAGTTCCCTGGCCCAGCAGGGCTCCAGGTCCTCGCCTGCAGTTGTGCGGAACGGCGGGGACAGCACGCAGTATGAGCTGCTCGTGACGGATCCGGGATTCGAACCGTGGTTCCTGCAGAATTACAGTCCGGCGGCCGATCGCACCAACGAGTACTACCGGAGTAAAAATCTCGTCGGGGTGGCAAACTGGAATGATTTTTATCATGCAGGGCGGTACCCGCTGGTCATCGACACCCATATCGACTACTGGCCGCAGGTGGATTACGGGATCGACCTTAACCGGAAACTTTACTACTATTTCAGGTACGTCAGGGCCACCTACAAGATAGACCTGTTCTAGCGCTTACCAGATCTTCACCCGCAGGCTGTCGGGCCGCCACATGGGGTCGCCCTGCTTCACCCCGAAAGTTTCGTAAAATTCGGGAAGGTCGGACAGCGGTCCGTTCACCCGGAATTTCGCCGGGGAATGCTCGTTGCTTTTCACCTGCGTGGCAATATATTCCGGCCGTTCGTTCATCATCCAGGCGAGGGCGTAGCCGAGGAAGAACCGCTGGCTCGGGTTCAGACCGGCGATGAATTGAGTATGGAGGAACTGGTCGGTTTTTTTGAAGGCCTCGTATCCCATCGCTACCCCGCCGAGGTCGGCGATGTTCTCTCCCTGGGTCAGCTCGCCGTTGATGTGCAGGCTGTCGACCGCAATATAGCCATCGAACTGCTTCACGATCAATTTTGTTTTGGCATAGAACCGCGTGCTGTCTTCGGGAGTCCACCAGTTGTTCAGGTTTCCTTTCTCATCGTATTTGCACCCCTGGTCGTCGAACCCGTGGGTGATCTCGTGGCCAAAGGTGGATCCGCCGATGATGGAATACAGGATCGCATCGTCGGCCATTTTTCTTTCATAGCCCGGGACGATGATGTTGCAGCCCGGAACCACAATCTCGTTATTGGAGGGGTTGTAATAGGCGTTATAGGTCTGCGGCTCCATGTTCCATTCGGTCCGGTCGACCGGCTTTCCATATTTCGCGATCATGTATTGCATTTCCCAGACGTTTGCATTCATCACGTTGCGGACATAGGAAGAGCGGTCGACCTGGAGGGTCGACATGTCCTTCCATTTGTCGGGATAACCCACTTTCATGATGATGGCGTTCAGTTTCTCAACCGCCTTCTTCCGGGTTGCATCGCTCATCCAGTCCACCTTGCTCAACCGGTCGGCATACACCGCCTTGATGGCATTCCCGATCTCCAGCAGTTTTTCTTTCGTTCCCTTCGGGAGATATTCATTAACATAAACCTGCCCGATCAGTTCCCCGAGCGAGCCGTTGGTCTGGGTCACCACCCTTTTCCACCGGGGCTGCGGCTCCTTCACCCCGCGCAGAATGACGCTGTAGAAACCGAATGTCGTCAGGTAGGTCTTGTCGTCCAGGTACCTGGAAAGGCCTGCCACCAGGTGGATCTTCAGGTAGTTTTTCCAGTCGGCCAGAGGGAACGACTTCAGGTAGCCGTTCAGCCCTTTCAGGAATTCCGGCTGCCCTACGATCACCGTATCGACGCCTTTCAGTCCCACATTTCCCAGGAACAGGCTCCAGTCCAGGTTCGGCGTGCTTTCCGTGAAAGCTTTATAGGACACTTTATTGTAATTCTTCAGCGGGTCGCGCAGATCCTCCCGCTTGCGGCTCACCTGCGCAATGGCGGTTTCCAGTTTCATCTGGTTCTCCGCCGACCTTTTCGCGACGGCTTCATCCTGTCCCAGGATCATGAACATATTTTTAAGATATTCCAGGAATTTCTGCCGGACCATCACGGTGCGGGCATCCTTATCGAAATAATAATCCCGGTCGGGAAGGCTGAGCCCGCCCTGTGAAACGAACACCGCGTATTTGCTGCTGATCTTATCGTCCTGCCCGACGCCGAACCGGAACAGCGGCGATCCGGCCACCAGGTGGACATACGCCGCTTCCCCGACGATCCCGTTGAGGTCCCTGATCCCGTCGATCCGGTCCAGGTCACCCTTCAGGTCGGCGATTCCCTTTTTATTCAGGGAAACGCTGTCCATCCCGGTAAAAAAGAAATCCCCGATTTTCTGTTTCAGGCTGCCTTTCGGTTCGCTGGTCAGCCTGGCGCTGGATTCGCAGATATCCCGGACCTGTGCGTTGATCGTATCCTGGATCAGCTGGAAAATGCCATTGCTGGGCTCCGATGCCGGGATCGGGTTTTCCTTGAACCACTTTCCGTTGGCGAAAAGGAAGAAATCATCTCCCGGCTTTACGGTGGAGTCGATATGGGATACCAGGGCGTCTTTAACGGTGCCTTCCCCGGGCCCGGTTGAGCAGGATACCATGAATGCAGCCATTGCTGCAAACAGGCAGTGAAGCAAATGTTTTTGCATGGAGGATAATTTTATGATAAGCATTTTTCGGATTTTCCGGCAAATTTATAAATACCGGGTCAACTTTGCTGAAAATCTCTGTTGCCCCGGTATCCTTTTCCGGCAGATGTTCTTTTCGCTATGGCTGAATGCTTTCTTCGTCCAGTTTTTCCGCCTTATACCCGGGATTGGAGTTGCCGGAACCGCTGTCGAGGTTATACTGGTAGAGGGTTACAACGTCCAGCTCTGAACCGGTCCAGGCCGCAGGCTGGATGATCAGGTAGGTCCGTACCTTATAATCGCTCAGGTTCTCGTTCACCCAGGAGCCCGAGTTGGCATAAATGCCTATTTCCTGCCCGCCGGAGGTATAGGCTTCCAGCATAGGCTGATGGGTATGGCCGAATACTGCGATCTTGTATTTCTTCGGACCGTTTGTGAAATATTGATATTTCGCCGCTTCGAACAGGTCGTCGTTTCCGTCGAGGATGGCCCAGATAACCGGGATGTTCGCGGGCGCCTCGTTATAGGTCTGGGTCGAATCCCAGAGATTCTCGATCGTGGGAGCATACAGTTTGAAGGCCGAAAGATAAGAGAACGGGGCGGTGTATCCGTCGATGCCGTTCATGACAATGCTGTTCGAATCCTGGTCCACGTTGATGCCGAATTCTCCCTCGACCTTGGCCATGGCGGCGATCCACCCGGCGGTGAAGAGCAATCCTCCGCCTGAGCCTGACTTAAGATTCATCGGGTTCCCCCCGGTTTTATACAAGCCGGCGGCCTGCAGCCGGGAGATAAAATATCCCGGGGGAAGCATATGACCCTTATTGACCAGCGGCTGGGTGGAATTGAAAAGATCGTACCGGTGCCCGTGCTCGCAGATCATTTCATTCACCGGGGAATAGGATCCCATGCCCGGCAGGTCCCCCTTCCATTTGATCCCCGGGATGATATCTTCCAGGATGCTCTGGGTCAGCAGCATGTCGTGGTTCCCGGGAATATAGTCCAGCTCCACGCTGTCGCTGGCGGCAATGGCTTTCAGTTGATCGATGATCGGTTTGTTGGTTATTGATTTGGCTACGGAATGGAAATAATCGCTGGTGCTGGTCACCCCGGCGCTGCTGTCAAACACCTGGAAATTATAAGGTATGATCCATTCGTCGAACAGGTCGCCCATGATCACCACCTGGCGGACCACATGATCGGTAAGCACATGGCCCAGGAGATCCTTCAGCGGATCGGCATTCTTGTAAAACCAGCAGTATTTGTCCGTTACGGCCCTTTCCTCTCCCATGTGGATATCGCTGATGCACAGGATCGCGTTTCGCCGGGCGCTGCTTCCGGCACCCAGGCCAAGATCCCATCCGAGGGTCCTGATCTCTACCGTGCAGGGCGATGCGAATGTAATGCCTGAGGTTGATTTCAGACCGGTATTGATCGTGATCAGGTACCTCCATCCTTTCTCGAGGGAGAATCCCTGCTTCAGCACCACCAGGACCCGCTGGCCGACCGCCATCAGGTCGTACCGGCCGGTAAGGGGACCGTTTTTATCCGACAAGGAAATATTCCCCGCCACGGTGGCTGTATCGAGCTCCTGGCTGAACTGCATCTCGATGATGCGGTCATTGTAATCGGCCAGATAATACAGATTGTACTGCAGATCGAGCTCGGGCAGATCCACACTGAGCGTGGCCGGCTGCTCCTCCGATTTTTTCTCCTTGGTGCAGGAGGAAAGGAAGAGAGCCGGTAAAAGCGAAACAGCAATGATCAGGACAGAATAGTTTACCGGTTTTTTCATGGGTCGGGTGTTATAATTTCCGGCAAATGTATATAAATATCCTGCAGGCTCCTTCTTCGCGGGTTTTTGCCGGGCAGGTGCTATGCATGCATCCTCTATAGGATCTTGTTATAATGTATAAATACCTGTTTTTTACCTTAACTTTGGGAAGACCGTCAGTTCAGTAATTCAGAAAAAGAAAAGGAGGACATCATGAAGGATCAGGAACAGCCCAATGTAGCCAGGGATCTGCTTCGCATCCATGCGGTGATCACACGCGCCCTGGAAGTGGCAGGGCGGAATTGCCACGACATCCTGTCGAACAACCAAAAGGCCCCCGACGGGCTGCTGGATTATATTCAAACTTGTGCCACGGTACTGAAGGCGCACCACGAGCTGGAAGATGAGCTCGCCTTCCCTTATTTCCGCGACCTGCTGAAGGAGATGCCGTTTGAGAAACTGCAGGCCGATCATAAGCAGATCCATGAGCAGGTGGAGAAGATCATGGGTTGGATCGGAGAGCAGCGGACCAACAGAAGCGACCGGGGGTCACTGGAATCCATCACGGGTGCGCTGGATAAAATCGCAGGGATCTGGAGCCCTCATATCCGGATCGAAGAAACTCATGCTTCCGTGGAAAGGCTCGGGCAGCTGATCCCGGTGGAGGAACATAAAAAGATCACGGTCCAGTATAGTCAGCACGGGATGAAGCACGCACAACCCGGCTACCTGGTGGTGCCCTTTCTCCTGTACAACCTGGATCCTGAATCGCGGAAAAAGATGGCGAAGCCGATGCCCGGGATCCTCACCGGATTCATCATGCCGGTGCTCTGGAAGCGGAAATGGGCTGCCATGAAGCCTTACTTTCTTCCGTAGTCCCGTGTTTCTCCGGGCTGAAGCCGGGGGAAAGCAGGATTACAGGTGCTGCCGGAACAACATGGTATTGTTCTGCAGGTCGCGGTTATCGTAGATATAGTAAAGGTAATCTTCGTACACCCGGAGCTTTTGGGGGAACGGATCTACGACGGAAAGGATCCGGGTCAATCCGCCGGTATTGAGATCGATCTCATAAAGCGTGACGATCCCGTTTTTCAGGTAAGGAGTATAAACTTTCAGCGTAACGGGGTCCGCCAGGATCTCGTAGGTCCATCTTCCCTCCCCCGAAAGATCCAGCTTCAGCTCAACCTTATAGGAATAATTCCCGTCGAGGTCGTAAAACTCCATTTGGCGGTCGGGAGTATTGAAAATGCATATAAAATCCCCGATCCTGTAAAGGAATGACTTGACCGGCGGATACACGATCTTTTTAATCCAGAGCCAGTCCACCATGACCTGGTCGGCGGCTCTCACTTCATCCGACGATTCCGAAACGGTTCCCTCCCCCTGGCCGGGCTGGGAGAACTGCAGGATGAACCACATATCCTCCGGGTTTCGCACCAGCATTTCCGCTTTTTTCTCATCCGTGACCATGCCGATACTGTGGCGGACAAAGGTTCTTTTATTCACCGAATAAAATTCCGTGCTCAGGCCGTAATTGGAATTCCTTTTAAAAAAAAGGCACTGCGCCGTGGAGGCCACGCAGCCGGCAAGCACCTGGAAATATTTATGAATCGCGACGGGATAGACCAGCCTGATCCCGGAGTTGACCCGCGAAAGCTGGTACACGGAGTCATTGCCGAAGGCATGCAGGTAGCCCAGGCAATCCTGGTCCAGGGTCTTGACGTTATAGGGGAGCGGTCCGGACTGTGCGAGGGTGTCTCCGCCGGGGGTCATGCACAGGAGTTCCGGCTTATTATACAGGCTCCGGAAGATCAGCAGGTACACCCTGCCGCTGTCGATCTCA